>DASQDV010000886.1:0-6023 GCA_035633995.1 Pyrinomonadaceae bacterium
GAAGGAAGGCATTACGAAACTGCGCGGCAATTTTATGGACTACAAAGGCATCAAGGTGATGCCGACGTTCCACCCGGCCTACCTGCTGCGTGACCCCTCGAAGAAGCGCGAGACGTGGGAAGATATGAAGAAGGTGCGCGAGTATTTGAACAAGACCAAATCCGAGAAATGAGACACCCGCTTGAACTCAACCCTTTGCGCCTTAGGTCTTAACTTTGCGCCTCCAGCGAGAACTTTTTCTCACGCAAAGGCGCAAAGCTAAGACCTGAGGCGCAAAGAAGCGGTGAGATTTTGAGTTTGTTAAGTCTGCTAGTGGAAAGAACTGGTTGATAGGATCATGCCTGAGTTTTCACTTTTCGACGACACGCCGCCCGCGCCCGACGAGACGCTCGACGAGATCAACTCAGAACTCCTACAGCGCGCGAAGCAACTTCCGCAGTACAAAGAACGCATCTTCATTTTCGGCGAAGGCGAGGCGGGGGCGCGCGTGGCGGTCGTCGGCGAGTCGCCCGGCGCGCCCGACATTGCGAGCGGCCGCCCGTTCATGGGGCCTGCGGGCGACATGCTCAACCGCATACTCGCCGCCATCAACCTCCGCCGTCAGGACTGCTACCTGACCAACACCGTGAAGATGATCTCGACCGGCGACGAGATTACGCCCGACGTGCTCTCTTTTTTCACGCCTTACCTGCACCGCGAACTCGCCGTCGTGCGCCCCGAAGTCGTCATCAGTTTCGGCAACACGCCGACCCGCGCGCTCCTGCGCACCAGGAAACCGATCTCACAACTGCGCGGCGAGTTTCAAGACTACGGCGGCGGCCAACTCATGCCCACCTTCAACCCCGCCTATCTCTTACGCGACCCGACGAAGAAACGCGAGGTCTGGGAAGACATGAAAAAGGTGCGCGATTTTCTATCCCGTTCCTGAATTTTCGATTCAACTGAAAATTTCCCGCCGCTCGCGCTTCACCTTTTCGGCGCTTCACGTTAATTTAACTCGCCGTGCAAAGTTCGACCGCCATTCGCCACACGACCGACGCCAGCGCGAGAAGAGAGAGCGTGCAAACGCCTGCGCCGCAATACGCGGAAGTGGCCGTCCCGCTTCGCGTCGCGCACACGTTCACCTATCGCCTGCCGCTCGCGTTGCGCGATGAAGCGCAAGTCGGCGCGCGCCTGCTCGTGCCGTTCGGGCGCAAGCTGCTGACGGCTTACGTCGTCGCGTTGCATCACGAGCTTGAGGCGAGCGTCGAGTTGGAAGAGTCGGAGATTAAAGAGGCGGAGGCGCTTCTCGACACGGAGCCGCTCATCTCGCCCGACGTGTTGGAACTGACGCGCTGGATCGCTGATTACTACGCCGCGCCCTGGGGCGAAGTGCTCAAGGCCGCGCTCCCTGCGGGACTCAACTCGACCGTCGAACAAATCCTGACCGTTACCCCGGAAGGCCGCGACGAACTCGCGCGCCTCCCCGCGCGCCGCGCCGCCACCAACAAAGCACGCGCGCTCCAACTCGTCGCCGACGAACTCGAAACCACTCTTCGCAATCTCGCCACACACTTCGGGCAGACGCGCGCCACGACGCTCGCGCGCCAGCTCGAACAGTCGGGCTGGATCAAGATCACGCACCGCGCACGCACGGCGCAGGCGCGCGCCAAGCGACGTAAGGCCGTGCGCCTGCTGCCCCCGGAAGCGCACGCGGGCGACGGCGCGCGCTCTCTGAGCGAAGCGCAGCAGCGAATCGTCAACTCGCTCATCGAAGCGGGCGGCGAGATGCTTTTCGCAGAGTTGCTCGAAGCGGCGCAGGCCAGCGTGTCGTCCATACAGACGCTTGAGCGGCACAAGGTCGTCGAAGTCTTCGTCCGCGAAGTGCGCCGCGACCCGCTCGCGCACGCGCGCCTGCCGGAGAACACCGAGTTCACTCTGACGGACGAACAGGCGGCAGCCTTCGGCGAGATCGAGCGTGCGCTTCATGCCGAACGCGCCTACGCCGCGTTTCTCCTGCACGGCGTGACGGGCAGCGGCAAGACCGAAATCTACATTCGCGCCATGCGCACCGCGCTCACGCTCGGGCGCTCCGCCATGATGCTCGTGCCCGAGATTGCGCTCACGCCCGTCTTCTCCCGCCGCCTGCGCGCGCACTTCGGCGACGCGGTTGCCATCTTCCATTCTTCGCTCACGACCGGCGAGCGTTACGACGAGTGGAGCCGCATCAAACGCGGCGAGGCGCGCGTCGTCATTGGCACGCGCTCGGCGGTCTTCGCACCCGTCTCAGACCTCGGCATCATCATCGTGGACGAGGAACACGAAGCCTCTTACCGCCAGCAGGAGTCGCCCTATTACAACGGGCGCGACACGGCGGTCATGCGCGCCTCGAAGGAACGCGCCGTCGTCGTGTTGGGGTCGGCCACGCCCTCGCTCGAATCTTATCACAACGCGCGCGGCGGCAAGTATCGTTACCTGCGTCTGCCCCACCGCATCGCCAATCGCGCGATGGCCGTTGCCGAAATTGTGGACATGCGCGAAGTGTTCGAGCGCGAGGGACGCTAGCAGGCGCTCTCGCCGCAACTCTTCGACGCCATCGAAGAGACGCACGCGCGCGGCGAACAATCAATCGTCCTCTTGAATCGTCGCGGCTATTCGAGTTTCGTCCTGTGCCGCTCGTGCGGCGAGCGCACGCAGTGCCCGCAGTGCGACGTGACGCTCACCTATCACCAGCGCGAGCGCAGCCTCATCTGCCACTACTGCGACCACCGGCAGCGACCGCCGACCGCGTGCCCTTCGTGCACAGGCAAATATATTTACTTCATCGGCGAGGGCACCGAACAGATCGAAGAGATCATCAAAGGGCGCTTCCCGACGCTTCGCATCGCGCGCCTCGACCGCGACACCACCGCGCGCCGCCACACCTACGAGCAGGCCATCCTGCGCTTCGGCGCGGGCGAACTCGACATGCTCGTCGGCACGCAGATGATCGCCAAAGGCCACGACTTTCCGAACGTCACGCTCGTCGGCGTCGTCTCGGTTGACGCCGGACTTGCGATGCCCGACTTTCGCGCGAGCGAGCGCACGTTCCAGTTGATCACGCAGGTCGCGGGTCGCGCCGGTCGCGGCGCGCTCGCCGGTCGCGTGCTCATCCAGACTTTCCACCCCGACCACTACGCGCTGCGTCACGCCTGCGCGCAGGACTACGACACGTTTTACGAAGAGGAAATTCGCTATCGCGAAACCCTGAGCTACCCGCCCTTCGTTTCGCTCGCGTCGCTCCTCGTACACGGCGAAGACCTGACGCGCGTGCAGGCGACGGCGGCGGGCATCCGTCAGGCACTCGACCGCGAGAACACCGAGCGCGCCTGTCGCATCCTCGGCCCCGCGCCCGCGCCGCTCGCGCGCCTGCGCGGCGAGCACCGCATCCAAATTCTGCTCAAGGCGCGCAATCGCACGCGCATGCGCTCCCTCCTCGACATCGCGCTTGCCGAAGCGGGCGCGTCGCCCTCGTGCGATCTGCATAGCGTGAACGTCGAGATCGACCCCGTGAATTTAATGTAGGAGACGCGCGCGTCCGGCCAGCGCGACGGCGACTGAGCGTGCGCACGCGAATGAAAAATGAGACTTTCAGAAATAGCACGCCTGACGAACGCGACCATCGAAGGCGCGACCGCAGCAGAGATCGAGATCACGGGCGCAGCCGGGCTTGACGAGGCCGAAGCCGGGCAAGTCACTTTCCTCGCCAACCCGCGCTACACGCCGCGCGTGAAGACGACGCGCGCCTCCGCCGTCTATCTCGCCGAAGGCACTGACGCGGGCGGCAGAACCGACCTCGCCATCCTACGCACGCGCGACCCGTATCTCGCCTACACGCGCGCCCTGCGTCTCTTTCATCCCGAATCCGAATTTGAATTCTTCATCCACCCGTCGGCTGTGATCGACCCCGGCGCACGCGTCGGCGAGAGAGTCTGGATCGGCGCATGCGTCGTCGTCGGGCGCGAAGTCGAGATCGCCGACGGCGTGCGCGTTTTTCCGAACGTGACGATTTACGACGGCGTGCGCGTCGGCGAAGATTCGACGATTCATTCGGGCGTTGCGCTGCGCGAAGGCACACAGGTCGGCGCACGCGTCACGATTCACAACAACGTCGTCGTCGGCTCGGACGGTTTCGGCTACGCGAAGGATGAGGAGCGCCGCTGGCTGAAAATTCCGCAGACCGGGAGAGTCTTTATCGAAGACGACGTGGAGATCGGCGCGGGCACCACGATTGATTGCGCCTCCGTCGGCGAGACGCGCATCCGGCGCGGCGCGAAGATCGACAACCTCGTGCAGATCGGCCACTCCTGCACTGTCGGCGAAGACACGCTGCTTTGCGCGCAGGTCGGCCTCGCCGGGAGTTCGCACATCGGCAACCGCGTCATACTCGCCGGGCAGGCGGGCGTGGCCGGTCATCTCACCATCGGCGACGACTGCGTGCTCACGGCCAAGAGCGCGACGAGCCACGACGTGCCGCCCGGTAAAATGCTCTCCGGCATCCCCGCCTTCGACAACCGCGACTGGCTGCGCTCGACCGCCGCCTTCCGCCGCCTCGGCGACATGCAACGCACGATCCGCCAACTCGAAGCGCGCCTCGCCGCGCTCGAAAAGAGTTCCGGCGACGGCGACCGATAGATGGCGAATTGGAATCGAGTATTGCCTACAAGTTTAGACTCATGACAGAGAATACGGAGAACACGGAGTTAATACAGAGAGTTGGGTGCTCTCTTCTGTGAATTCTCAGTGTGCTTCATGTCCTCTGCGATGTAGTTTTTATTCTCATCCGATTGCATACCGTTATAAAAATCTGCCGTCGCAAAAATTCATCTTGACAACCGGGAACTCTGACGCCGATAATAGGTTTTGAAATTGGATTTCAATTTCGCCGGATGGCGATTGAAGTCCGAGAATCAAAGCCATTATTGACTTTTCTCAGGAGTTAAAGGCAGTGAAATCCTCGAACCGCGCGGCGGCGCACGTCCTCGCTTCAGGCTGCGAAGACCAGCAAGTCGAAGTTGTCATCGAAGAACGACACGGGCAGCAGTGTGTCGCGCTGCGCCTCTCGACGTGGACGGAAGGTCTCGGCTGGTGCACGCAGAAGACCATCCGGCTCGACGGCGAACAACTCGATGATTTGCATCATGCGATCAGCGTCGCGCGCCATCGCCTGAACCGGCAGCGCGCCGAAGACGGGCAATTCAGGGAACCTGCGCAGGTCATCCAACTTCCGACAGTCGCCTGAGATTAAGCGAGCCTTAAAAGTAAAAGGCAGCGCCGCAGACTCTTAATCTGCGGCGCTGCCTTTTACTTTGAAGGCAATTCTCTTTTACCGTTCAGCCGACCTGTTTGAGCGTGATGCGTTCTTTGGTCACGCTGGCTTTGCGCTCGGAGGTCAGTTTCTCAAGTTCTTCGACGTGCAGTTGTTCGTTGTAGATGCGTTCTTCGAGTTGGAAGCGCGTCGGGAGGTCTGTGTCGCCGCAGGCTTCCCACGCGGCCATATAAGCCTTGAGCGCCTCGCGTTCCAGCTCCAAATCCTGTCTGAGCATCTCCGCCAGTTCGGTTGACTGTCGAATCATGGCCGGTTCGACCGTCGGCACGCCGCCGAGCGAGACGATCTTGTCGCCGAGCGTGATGGCGTGCTCCTGCGATTCCTCGCCCTGCTTGCGGAAGTATTTGCGATAGACTTCGCGCTCCACGCCCGTCACCAGAAAGCTGTGCTGCGTGTACTGTATGACCGCGCCGAGTTCGAGACTGAGCGCGCGGTTCAGAGTTTCGATTAAATTTGAATTTGCCACCGTTAAGCCTCCCGCTTTTGCTGCCGCCAATTGTCCGAAATGCAAGCGGATATTACTCCGGCAGCCCTCGCCTGTCAAGATAACTATTGAAATAGTTCAACTTAACAATGAAATTCGATTTCAGTTGCAACAAAGCTGCGGAAACTTTCTGAACTATAACGGGTTGGATTTGGGAACGGCGCAGGTCAGAGACGCCTGCGGTATCGGGCG
>DASQDV010000887.1:0-8462 GCA_035633995.1 Pyrinomonadaceae bacterium
TTCGGGCGGCTGCCGTCAATGTGAGAGCAGCCAGGATAATCGTCAATAACAAGCAAATTTTTTTCATGCCGGTTTCTTTCAAGGTTCACCCGAAATAGTGAAAGTCACAGATTTTCACCCACTCGAAACCCGTGTTTTTCAATCCGGTAAAAAGTGAAGTTTCGTATTCCTCTACTTTTGACGAGACGCCGAGACATTCCACAAAAATCATACTCCTTCCCATCATGCCTGCCACCAACCGCCGCGCACACAACGCGATTACGGACAAGCCTTGCGGATGAAGGCCGCGCTATTCACGGTCGGGTGCCTGCCGTTGTTGTGTCTCCCGTCGCCGCATGAAAGACGAGCCGGGGCGGCGCTCCCTGCGTATTCTATTGCCGACTAAGACGATGCCGGAGCCCAGCATGATACCGACCGCGTCCGGAATCAGATCGCGGGAACGGCAGTGTCCTTTACCCGTAAGACCCTGCGCGAGTTCCACCAGCCCGCCCATGACAAACGTTGCCAGAGCCGCCCAGGCGAACGCCTGCCAACCGGTCATACGGAGTTGCGCGATTGTCATCAGGAAAAACAACGCGAACAGCACGATGTGCGCGTAGTTGGTCAGCGAGTGAACGGCCAGCGCCATGCCGAACGTGAGTTCGCATGGCCGGGGGGCAAACCGGAAGCCGACACTCGCGGGGAAATAGAACAGACCCAGTAAGACAAAGGTGACATACGCCCAGCGTATGCCGCGCAGAGATAAAACGCCGAGCACGAGGAATCCCGCGAAGACTAATAGCCGCATGCGATGTGCCTCCCGTTCCGATATTAAGCGTCTTCTACGAGCACCAATCTCACAGCCGAGCCCGGGTTAAGCATGATACCAGCATTCGGGCATGCGAGGCTGCACCCTTCTGCGGACGTCAGGCGCTCCGCTTATCGTGACCACGACAACGCAGAGAACCTCCGCGAGGTGACGGTCGTAAGTCTTTGCATTCACGGAGAGGTTCTTACCACCTGCAAATAGGAGTTCGAGTCATGGCTGATGCTAAAGGCGGTTCCGGCGGAGAGGTTAGCAGACGGTCTTTCCTCGGCGACGCGGCAGCGGTAATTGTAGGCGCTACATTTTTACCGGCGGAGGTGGCGTGTCAACAGTCGAAGCCCGTCACAAGGGTGAGCGGTTCGGGAATGGTCGAGGAAATTGATGCGTTTATCAGAGACCTGGTGGCAGAGGATAAGTTCTCCGGAGCCGTCGCCGTTGCTAAAGACGGGAAGCCGGTCTTCAAGAATGCCTACGGTCTCGCCAACCGGGAGTTCAATGTCCCCAATCGAGTGAGTACGAAATTCAACGTGGCTTCAATGGGAAAGATGTTTACCGGAGTTGCGGTCGCGCAGTTGGCGGAACAAGGCAGGCTTTCTTTCGACGATCCGGTTGGCAAGCACCTGCCGGATTATCCGCGTGAGGTGGCGAGTCGAGTCACCATTCATCATTTGCTGACGCACACATCGGGCATGGGGTCTTACTGGAAGCCGGAATTTCATGAAGCTAATCACGCCAGATTCAGAACCATACGGGATTACTTCCCGCTCTTTATCAACGACCCCCTGGCATTCAAGCCCGGTGAAAAGTGGAGCTACAGTAACGCAGGGTTTATGGTTCTCGGCGCAATCGTCGAAAAGGTGTCGGGGCAAAGCTATTTCGATTACGTCAAAGGGCACGTCTTCAAAAGAGCCGAAATGAACGACACCGATTATTACGAGGCGGACAGGGTGACGCCCGATCTGGCAACGGGTTACACTAAACAGAATCGCTACCTGCAAGATTCCAGGGATTGGACGAGTAACATCTTCATCTCGCCGGTTAAGGGTGGCCCGGCGGGCGGCGGTTACTCGACCCTCGAAGACATGCTCCGCTTCGCTGCCGCGCTGCGCACGCACAGGCTCCTCAATCGGCAGTACACGGATATTGTTCTCACGGGTAAGGTGGAATATCGTCCGAACGCGAAGTACGCCTATGGATTTGCCAACGATCTCGTGAACGGCGCGCGCATTATCTTTCATGACGGCGGCGCCAACGGCATCAGCGCCGAATTTGATATGTACCCTGATCTTGGTTACGACATCGTAGTTTTATCAAACTACGACCATCCGGCCGTTCGCCCGGTGGTGAAAAAGATACAGGAGACGATTGCCAAAGATCGGGGATAGCGACTTGCGCGCTCCGCACTGCGCAATATGCCATCTCACGTCGCTTTACATTTAACGGCGTAGGTTGAATGCCCTTTGCGGGGCGCGTCTCAATTCCGGAGTCGGGCATTCCCGGTTCGCCTCAACGGTTTCGGAGTTGCTCCTGTAGAATGGCCGCATGACTAAACGACCGGGCATCTTTCCTACTTTCTTTCTTTCGGGCTTCGAGTGTTCTACCTTCCTCTGGAAAGACCGGAAGCGGCGCGACCTCGTCGAAGAGACGCAACACCGCCGGCACGCGCAGGAGGATTACGGCATCTTGCGCGAGCTAGGCATTGCCGTTTCGCGGGAGGGCATACCCTGGCCTCTCGTCGAGAAGCAGGGAACGTATGACTTCTCGCCAATCGATCCGATGATCGAAGCCATGAACCGCGCGCGGGTGCTCCCGGTCTGGGACCTCTGCCATTATGGATATCCGGACAACCTAGACCCTTTTTCGGAGGACTTCGCCGAGCGCTTCGCAGACTACTGCCGCGCCGCCGCCCACTATGTCGTGCCGCGCCTGCAAGGCGCACATTTCTTCACCCCGATCAATGAAATTACATTCTTCTCCTTCTGCGGCGGGGAGTGGGGTTGGGTCGCCCCCTACAGGAACACCAGACAAGACCGCTTCAGCCTTCGCCTCGCGCTGTGCAAGGCGGCCATCGCCGGCGTGAAGGCCATCCGCGAGGTGGAGCCCGGCGCGCGCATGGTTCACATAGACCCGCTGGTTCAAGTAGTCGCCCCCCGGGATCGCCCCGATCAGGTGGAGGCCGCGTACCAGGAGACCTACGTAGACACTTTCCTCGCGTGGGATATTCTTTGCGGGAAGGAGCACCCCGAACTCGGCGGGTCGCCCGAGGTGCTCGACATCGTGGGCGCGAACAACTACTCCTTCGGTCAGATGGAGTACAGGGAGCACGGGCCGCACGCGGCGCTCGACCCGGGCGACGACAGAATCAAGCCGCTCTGCGACCTCCTGCGCCTGGTGTGGGAGCGTTACCACAGGCCGATGATCATCGGGGAGACAAGCGGGATGGGACATGGCCGCGCCGCGTGGCTCAAGGACGTGATGGAGGAATCGCTCGCCGCCGTCAACGCGGGCATGGATTTGCAGGGCATCTGCCTGTTCCCGGCCGTCGATATGCCGGACTGGCACACCGGCAAGTGGCTCCACAACGGGATTTGTGATCTGGTCGAAGACGGGGGAGATTTGCGCCGCGTGCCGCACGCGCCTTACGTCGAGGAGTTACGCCGCTGGCAAAGAGAGCTTAACCGTGTCACCGTCCTTGACGAAGACCCGTTTAGCGACCCCGTCGAATTGCAGGACGTGATCGACGCCGCCGCCCGGCTGCGTATGATGCCTGATCGGGATTGGAGTTGAAGAAGTGGTGGGGCTCAGCGAGCGCGCCCGGCGACGGCGTGCGCCCGACCGTGAGCCGTGCGGCTCTCAAACTCGAAGGCGGCAGCGGGCGAGTGACGAGGCGGGGCGTTAGATTTCTCTCTCCGAACTGTACCTGCCTTCCCGGCAGGACAATTTAGTAAGTGTCACGCTTCCTCGGGCGGCGGGCGAAACCGCTTGTTACGCTCTCTGGCAGTGGCTCAACGGCCATTAAATCTTGCCGGGAGGTGTGAACTCGATGTTTATTCTGCTCGCCGTCTTAGCCGCTGCTGTGGTCATGATCTGTATGGAGATAAGGATGCCAGGCCGCTCGTGGCCGCAGGTCGCGGGGTGGTGGTCGCGCGCCGCCGCATTCAACGGTATACAAGCGGTGCTGGTATTTGTCGCGGGTCTCGCCCTCGATGAGAGGATGCTGGAAGCCCGGCCCTGGTCGGCGGATCGCCTCGGCGTGACGGCCGGTGCTCTCCTCGGCTATCTCGTCTCCACGTTCGTCTACTACTGGTGGCACCGGTGGCGACACGAAGTCCCGCTCTTGTGGCGCTGGCTTCACCAGATTCACCATAGCGCCCAGAGGCTGGAAATACTCACCAGCTTTTACAAGCACCCGCTGGAGATCGGGATCAACTGCGTGCTGACAAGTATCGTCCTGTATTTGGTTGTGGGGCTCGGCCCGGCAGCGGCCTCGGGGGCAGTACTGTTGGCAGGGCTGGGTGAGTTGTTCTACCACTGGAACTTCAAGACGCCGCACTGGGTCGGTTACATTTTCCAACGCCCCGAAAGTCACTGCGTCCACCACGAGGAGGGCATCCATCACTATAATTACTCCGACCTGCCGCTCTGGGATATACTCTTCGGCACCTTTAACAATCCGCGCGAGTGGCGTGGGCGGTGCGGTCTGGGCAGTGCCAACGAAAGCAGAGTCGTCGCCATGTTGGTGGGGGTGGACGTGACCGCAGTAAAATAGCCGGTGCCCCGGCGAGGCCGCATCTAACAACTGGTTCAACCCGGCTGCCCGTGAGCATGTCTTTCATCGTCGCTCTCTCCGGTTGGCTCGGGTGCAATAGAGGAAATGCTCAGGCTAGTAATTACGACGACGCTAATTCTCGTATCGGCGGGTTGTTCATATCGTCAAGATGAAGTCAGTTTCCGAAGTGGTGATGTGACTCTCGCCGGTACGCTCTACATACCTTCCGGGGGCGGCACTCACCCGGCAATAATCTTCATTCACGGCTCAGGCCCCGATAGCCGCGAGCAGTATCGCTTTTACGCAGACTTGTTCGCTCGTAGAGGCATAGCCGCTCTCGTCTACGATAAACGCGGCGTCGGCGCTTCCACCGGTGATTGGCGGCGCAGCCCCTTTAGCGCCCTCGCCGACGCTGCGCTCGCCGCCGTACAGTTTCTCAAAACACATCTGGCCGTAGATTCGCGACGGATCGGTTTATGGGGCGGCAGTGAAGGCGGCATCATCGCCCCGTGGGCGGCGTCGCGTTCGTCGGACGTGGCTTTTGTGATCATGCAGTCCGCGACCGGCGTTAGCTTCGCGCGGCAGAACCTCTATCAAACCGAGCGGCAGATGCGCGCCCTGAACCTTCCCGAATCCGAAGTGAGAGAGGCGCTCGCCTTTCAACGGCTTAAGCACGCCTACGCGCGCACCGGCAAGGGGTGGCAGGAGTATGCTGAAGCGCTGCAAAATTCGCGCAACGAGCGGTGGGCTTCTCTCGGAGGGCCGTCATCGCCCGACGACTGGTGGTGGCTGTGGTACAGAACTAAAATGGATTATGAGCCTGTGCCGGTGCTTGAACAGGTGCGAGTGCCGGTGCTCGCCATCTGGGGCGAGCGTGACGAACTCGTACCCGTCGCGGAAAGCCGAGCGGCAGTAGAGGGAGCATTTGCGCGAGGCGGGAATCAAAATGTGACTTACCACGTGTTTACGGGAGCCGACCATAGCATGAATACGCAGTCCGGCTCACAGCCGTCTCCTGAATACTTAGAGACGATGCTTGAGTGGACTTCAGGGCAGGTCAAGATGTCTAAGTAGTCCGCAGCTAACAACGACATGTACCCGACCCGCGACACGACCGCTCTAATATTCAAACAAAGGCTTGGGCGGGCGATGCCGTGCGTGAGGTGCTTATGAGTCTGGCACGGTTAGAGGAGAGATTTAATTGAACATCAGGGATTACCTCGAACGCATCAACTACACGGGCTCGCTTGCTCCTACGGCTGAGACCTTGCGCGAGTTGCAAGTCGCGCATCTGTTGGCAGTGCCTTTCGAGAATCTAAGTATTCATGCCGGAGAGCCGATTGTTCTTGAGGATGAAGCTCTGTATAACAAGATCGTCGAGCGCAGACGCGGAGGGTTCTGCTACGAGGCCAACGGTCTGTTTGCCGCCCTTTTGCGTGAACTGGGCTTTGATGTGACTATGCTGTCAGCCGGAGTGGCGAATGCAGAAGGCGGCTTCGGCCCGGACTTCGACCACATGGCGCTGATGGTCGCGTTGGATCGGCGTTGGCTTGTGGACGTGGGCTTTGGTGATTCATTCCTTGAGCCGCTGCTGCTCGACGACCGGGGCGAGCAAGTGGAGGGAGAACGCGCCTACCGCATTCTTCCGGATGGTGCTCACTTGATTCTGGCGCGGCGTGATAAGGGGAAAGAATGGGAAGCCCAGTATCGCTTTGCCTTACAGCCCCACGAGTATGCGGACTATGCCGGGATGTGCCGCTATCACCAGACTTCGCCGCAGTCGCATTTCACCAGAGCACGCATCTGCTCGCGGGCGACACGTGAAGGACGCATCACGCTGAGCGAGATGCGTTTGATCACCACGTCTCAGAATGGCGGACGACAAGAGCGAATCCTGACGAGTCAGGGAGAGTACGCAAGTATGCTGCGAGAGCATTTTGGCATTGAAATGGCAGGCTGATGCTGTGAGACCCTTTGTATTTATGCCGCGTCCGACAACACATTCAACCGGACATGCAATCAGCGCGGCTCTCGTTCTGTAAGTTGGTTGCTCGCCGGTTAATTCGGGCGTTCGGTGGTGCACATTTCCGTATGACCAACAGACACAGTTTTCGCGTTAACAGCCTCAACTCATTCAGGCCGGAGAAAATCGCCGGCAACTTTTCCGCTCAAGAACTCGCGCGTTTCCAGGAGGAGTTTAAGCCACTGGCCGAGACCTACAACGCCAAGCTCTGGACTGTCATCAAGCTTGTCGCCTTGCTCCTCATCTGCCTGGTTCCGTTCTGCGTCTCCATCGCCTACAGCTTTTCTTACGGTTATTGGCTCTTCGGAGTTGGCATCATGCTCTGTTTCGTGGGCATCGTTTACTTCCTGCTAACGGCGAGAATCAGATGCACCGCTTGTCAGGCTGACTTGGATGCGGGGCTGGGGGCATATTGCCCGGAGTGTGGTGGAGAACTCAGCGATAAAACGAATAGCAAGGTGGAGGCAGATTGCGTGACTTGCGGGGCGAAACTCCGGTTCATAAGACAGCCACGCGGGGGACGTGTGCGTGGCTTCAAAATCAGGTCATGCAGTTATTGCGGGGTCAGGTTACACGAGGGCGGGGTGTAGGCCGAAGGAGTTTCGGTGCGACGGCTGCTCAGCCGGTGCGCAACGCATCGAGAGGATTCTCGCGGTCTCGGAAGGCGCTCCGAACCACACGCTGAAGCAGACGCGCCACGAGCAGACCAATTCTTATCGCAGGAAACACGCGCGGCCGGCTGCCGCGCGTGAGGCAGCTTTGTTAATCGGAGGATGCATGAAATATACGAACGCTTTCAAGTTAGTCTTTGTCACCATGCTGGTTGTTCTCTGCCATGTCGCAGGTCACGCGCAAGTGACGGCGATTAAGGCTGGTAAAATGGTTGACCCGGAGACGGGCACTGTTTCTGTCAATCAGGTCATCCTCGTCGAAGGCCAAACAATCAAGGCCATCGGCTCTGAAGTTAAAATCCCTTCCGGCGCTACGATTATAGATTTATCAAACCGGACGGTACTGCCCGGCCTGTTCGACGCTCACACGCATCTGTGCATGACGACGCGGCGCGAGCGTGATGCCGGCAGGTACTATTTCACAACCCTGCTTGACTCTAACGGCTATCGCGCCATACAGGGCGTCGCCAACGCCCGTTCGATGCTTGAGACGGGATTCACGACCGTGCGCGACATAGGCAACGCGGGGAATTATGCCGACACTGATTTGCGCCGTTCGATAAATGAAGGGTTGGTGCCGGGGCCGACGATTATCAACGCCGGCCGAATCATCGCCCCGTACGGCGGACAATTTCAGATGCAGCCGGATAAACCCGGCCTCGGCAATCCCGAATATTTTTACGCGGACACACGCGACGAACTAAAAAAAGCCATTCGTGAGAACATCCATTATGGCGCTCGCGTGATCAAGATAGTCGTTGACGACCAGCCATACATCTACTCGGTTGAAGACATCCGCTTTGTGATTGAAGAGGCCGGTCGGGCGGGACTAAAGGTCGCCGCCCACTGCTGGACTGAGGCGGGCGCGCGTAACGCGGCCGAGGCCGGCGTGGCTTCCATCGAGCACGGCGTCGCCATCTCGAACGAGGGTTTGGCAATCGCGAAGCGCAACGGCGTGGCACTGGTGCCGACCCCTTTTACCGAGACGGACGCACGCGAGTTCCGCACGCCGGGAGCCAACCGGCAGGTGAACGAGCGGTGGTTTATTGATCCGGTCAAGCGTGCGCACCAGGCGGGCGTCACGCTTGTTTTCGGCCCCGACGTAATCTTTACGACGAAAGAGTATTCGCGCGGCAGGTTGTCCATCGAGACGATAGATAATTGGGTTGAAGCGGGCATCCCGGCGCGTGTGAT
>DASQDV010000888.1:0-2053 GCA_035633995.1 Pyrinomonadaceae bacterium
TCGGTCTGCGCGCAGGGCGGCATCAACGGCGCGGTCAACACCAAAGGCGAAGGCGACTCGACGTGGGAGCACTTTGACGACACGGTCTACGGCGGCGACTTCCTCGCCAACCAGCCGCCCGCCAAAGCCATGTGCGAGATGGCTCCCGCGATCATCTATCTCTTCGACCGCATGGGCGTCCCCTTCTCGCGCACGAAGGAAGGCTTGCTCGACTTCCGGCGCTTCGGCGGCACGAAACACCACCGCACAGCCTTTGCCGGAGCCTCGACCGGACAGCAACTCCTGTACGCGCTCGACGAACAGGTGCGCCGCTACGAAGTTGGCGGCAAGGTTAAGAAATATGAAGGCTGGGAGATGTTGTCGCTCGTCCTGGACGATCATCAGGTCTGTCGCGGCCTCATCGCGATGAACCGGCACACGCTCGAACTCAAAGCCTTCCCCGCCGATGCCGTCATCATGGCGACGGGCGGCCCCGGCCTGATCTTCGGCAAGTCAACGAACTCGATGGTCTGCACTGGCAGAGCCGTCTCGGCCTGCTACCAGCAGGGCGCGAAGTACGCGAACGGCGAATTTATTCAAGTGCACCCGACCTCTATTCCGGGCGAGGACAAGTTGCGCCTGATGTCCGAATCGGCGCGCGGCGAGGGCGGGCGCGTGTGGGTTCCGCGTCAGAAAGGCGACAAGCGCGCGCCCGCGTCCATCCCCGAAAAAGAGCGCATCTATTTTCTCGAAGAGAAATACCCGGCCTACGGCAACCTCGTGCCGCGCGACATCGCCACGCGCGAAATCTTTCAGGTCTGTCTCGACGGCATGGGCGTCGGCGGCGAGAATCAGGTCTATCTCGACCTCACGCACATCGACGCGGCGACGCTCGACCGCAAGCTCGGCGCGATTCTCGAAATCTACGAGATGTTCGTCGGCGACGACCCGCGCCACGTGCCGATGCGAATTTTTCCGGGCGTCCATTATTCGATGGGCGGCCTGTGGGTTGACGCGAACCAGCGCACGAACATTCCGGGTCTGCTCGCGGCGGGCGAGTGTGATTATTCGATTCACGGCGCGAACCGCCTCGGCGCAAATTCGCTCGTCAGTTGCGTCTATGGCGGTTTTATCGCCGCGCCCGCCGCGCTCGAATATGCGCAGAACGTGGAGCGCAACGGCGCGGACGGCTCGAAGATTTACGAAGACGAGTTGAAGTTGCAACAGGGCTTCAACGACGCGCTGCTCAAGCAGACGGGCGGCGAGAACCAGCACATCATCCACGACGAGATGGGCAAGTGGATGACCGACAATGTGACGGTCGTGCGCTATAACGACCGGCTCAAGGCGACTGACAATAAGTTGCTCGAACTCATCGAACGCTACAGGCGCATCTCCATCAGCGATTCGAACATGTGGGCGACGATGGCCTTGCCGCACGCGCGCCAACTCTGGAACATGCTGCAACTCGCGCGCGTCATCACGCTCGGCGCTTTGAACCGCGACGAATCGCGCGGCGCGCACTACAAACCGGACTTCCCAAACCGCGACGACGAGCGTTTCCTCAAGACCACCATCGCCGAGTATTCCGGCGAAGGCCCCGTCCTCTCTTACGAAGACGTTGACGTGTCCTTGATCGTCCCGCGCAAGCGCGACTACAGCAAAGGCAAGCAGGAGCAGAAGACGACGGGCGCGGTCGCGGCGCAGGCTGCGGCCTCCGGCCTGCCGACGAAGGACGGCGCGGAGCAGGTTCCCGTCGAAGGATGGGAGCAGAAGCCGAAGGATTTGAGCGCGCCGGTCGTGTGGACGCAGGACAAAGAGAAGGTCGTGGACGTGAATCACGGCGAGGCCGAGTCGCGCCGTGAACGCGGTAAATCAATCGAAGACGCGGGGGGTAAATCAGACGAGCTATGAGCGCGCACACCAATCAAACAAACAGCACAGAGGCGACCCCCGACAGGTCGTACACGCCTGCGCCTGAGCAGCAGAGGGCGCAGAAGTTCGTCGAAATCCGCATCAAGCGCCGCGACCGCCCCGATGCGCCGCAGCGCTGGGAAGAATTTCGCGTCCCCTA
>DASQDV010000889.1:0-3120 GCA_035633995.1 Pyrinomonadaceae bacterium
CGGCAGGTGCGCTCGCCATCAATTGATTCTTATGAGTTGAAATAAAAAGGTTGGAGTAAAGCGAAAAGCCGCTCAACTGATGAGCGGCTTTTCTTATGCTTCTTCTTCGCTGGCGTCGGCGCGTTCCAGTGCGCTGACGACCCAGCGGGCTTCTTCCGAGCCGTAATCGTCGGCTTGAAGTTCGAGCGCGTCGCGCGCCACGTCTGCGTCCACCGGATCGCCGAGCAGTTCGACGAGGACGCCCGTGGGCGACTGCGCGAGGGCTTCGTGCGCGAGTGCGCGCACGGACGGGTTCGGGTGGCGCGCGAGTTCGCAGATTTCGCTCGACGGCAGACGCCCCGTGAAAGTGTCTGCGAGCACGTCAACGCGCGCGTAATCGCGCACGCCGAGCGCGCGTTCCAAAAGTTGTGCGAAGACTTCCGCCGAGCGCGCTTCGCCGTGCAGGACGTGGGCGCAGGTTTCGGCCATGCGCGTCAGTTCCTGTTCCTCTTCGGTGCTGAGGGTGCGTGCGCCCGCCTCCTTCGCGCGCCCGTCTAAGGCGGCGAGCAGGCGGCTGAGTTCCCATTCGGAGCGCGCGTCGTAGCTCGCGCTTGCGCTCGCGCCGCGCGTCGAGACGGGCGCGGCGGAGGTGAGCGCGCGCTCGACGAGGCTGCGCGTCGAAGGGCGCAAGCCCTCCCAGACGCTCGCCACGCGCCCGCCGAATTCCTGAATCGTGATGTTGGAAGTTTTCTGCATAAACGATGCTGCCAACGCCGGATGCTTCCCTTAAAACCACCCGCCGCGCGAAATATCATACCTTAAAAACGACCCGCGACGAAGAGGGCTTTTTTCGCGCGGCGACAAAGCAGGCCGCGAGCCGTGAGAGGCAGGCGCTGGGCAGTTAAAAGGCCGCTCTCGTGCATACGGTCGTCAAAATTTCTCCTGACCGCTCGCCGCTTACTGCGCCCTGCTCAGTGTTCACGGCCTGCTTTCCGCCGGGTTGTGATCGACAATCTCGGTGATGGTGTCGAAGGTGATCTTGATGACCTCGCCGTCGGCGCGCTGGATTTTGACGCTGGGTTTGGTGAGAGCCTGCGTCGTCTTCATGCTTTTGACGACGCCGCGCACGCGCGTGCCGTCCTCGGTTATGATCTCGATGTTGTCTTTGCCGTAGAGCGGCTGCAAGGCAGCGAGCGCTTTCACTACTTCCACGTCTGAGCCTCATTCTTTCGTCGAAACAGTCTCCGGTCGCTCTGGCTTAGCCGCGCCTCGGTCTCTGTGCTGTTATTGATGTGCGGACAAAAGTTTATGCCGCGCGCGCATGAATGTGCAACCGCGTCGCGCGAGTTGTCGTATAATTCACGACGCGAAAGATTACCGGGACGCCTGCCAGCGTCAGCCATTCACGCACAGCACAGGTGACACTTATGGAGACCGAAACACAACGCGCCGGACGGGAGACGGCCGCGCCGGAGACGCAGGAGGCGTGCCCCAGTTGCAGCGCGGCGCTCGTGGACGGCATGCGCTTCTGCCGGATGTGCGGCTATCGCCTCGGCGAAGGCATGGCCGAATACGTGGAGACCGTGCGCTTCGATCAGATGTCGAACATGTCCGGCCTCGGGCAGGGCAACCAGCCGCTCGCCCCGACGGGCGCGCAGACCACTTTGATCCAGCCCATCGCGCCGCTCCAGCCGCTCGGCGTGAAGGCGTTTCGCCGCCGCCGCAAGGGGCTGAAGTGGGTGATGGTGCTCGTGCTCCTGGTGGTGCTGCTCCCGCTCGTGGGCGTGGGCGGCGCGTTGCTGTTCCCCGTCATTAGAGACGCGGCGCAGCGAAGCGTCGGGTTTCAGCAGCAGGGCGACGTGCCGCGCTCTTTCTTCGGCGCAGAGGAATTCGGCGACACGGAGGGACAGCAGGGCGCGGTCGTCGCAGGCGCGCTCCCCGGCAGCCCGGCCGAACGCGCCAAACTCATCGACGGCGACATCATCACGAAATTTGACGGCAAGCCGGTGAACGGCGAAGACGCCATGCGCGAAGCGCTGAGCGGAACGCCCGTCGGCAAGACGGTGGAGGTCGTCTACGTTCGCGACGGCGAGACGAAGACCACGCAGTTGACGACCATCTCAAGCGCGGATTACGACTCCGACGCCTTCATGCCGAAGGAGAGGGGGATGCTCGGCATCGAGGACACGACGCGCGTGCCCATCGCCGGCACCAAACTGCACGGCGTGATCGTCGGCGAAGTGTACGCCAACCGCCCGGCCGATCTCGCCGGCATCAAAGAGGGCGACATCATCGTCGAGTTCGACGGCAAGCCCGTCCGCACCGGCCCCGGGCTCTACGGCTACATCAACGCCGCCAAGCCCGCCAGTACCGTCGAGGTCGTCGTCTACCGCGACGGCCAGCGCATAGTCATCCCCGTCAAGATGGGGCGGCGAACGTAAAAGTAGAATACAGAAAACAGAATACAGGAGTCAGAATGAAGATCGGCACGTGTCTTATTCTGACTCCTGTATTCTGTTTTCTGATTCCTGCTCCGGTCATTCCACGTTCATACGCTCCCGCATCTTCGCTTCCATCTCGCGGCGCACGTCTTCGCGGTCTTCCTCGGCTTCGTCCGGCTCGAACATTTCAAAGAGCGCGTAGGGCGATTCGTTGACGAGGCGCAGTTCCCAGGACTCGCGCCCGCCCGCTGCGGGTCGCACGAACCAGAGGGCATCAACCGAGGATTCACGCGCCGGAAGGCTTTCGAATTCTTCGCCGCCGGTCGCCGCGCCGAGTTCCGCGAGCGTCGCGGGGTGCATCAGGACGCGCGCCAGGTGCCAGCCGTACTTGCGAGACGTGGCGAGCGAATCGCGAACGCGGTCGTGTTGCCCCATCAAGTTTATTACCGCGCAGGCGTCAAATTCCTCCGCCGTTTCTTTCGTTCAGACGCGACTCTAGGTAGCATACATCACGCTCGTGCCCGCCGCGAAAAGTGAGCCGCGCGAACTCGAAGACACACCGACAGAAGCGACGACGACGACGACTACTACTACTGCGCATGCGCAAAAAAAGCGAGAAGGCCGAAACACCCGCTCACAACAGCAGCAGCAGCAACGCCCGCGCCGAAGCCGACGATTTCACAGCGTCGCCTTTTTACAT
>DASQDV010000890.1:0-1976 GCA_035633995.1 Pyrinomonadaceae bacterium
CGCGATCAACCGGCAGGCGCGCCACCGAACGCGACGAACGCGCGGGGACTTGCGCGGCCACTTCGCGCAATTTCTGTCGCAACTCGTCAAGCCCCGCACCCGTGCGCGCGCTCGCGGTGACAACCGGCGCGGCTTCCAGAAACGATCCGGCAACCAACTCCTGCGCGTCGAGGCGGACGAGTTCGAGCAACTCGTCGTCAACGGCGTCCGTCTTCGTGATGACGACGAGGCCGGAGCGGACGCCGAGCAGTTTACAGATGTCGAAGTGCTCGCGCGTCTGCGGCATGACGCCCTCGTCGGCGGCGACGACGAGCGCGACGGCGTCGAGGCCGTGCGCGCCCGCCAGCATGTTCTTGACGAAGCGTTCGTGGCCGGGCACGTCAACAAAGCCGACGCGCACGTCGCCGAGCGAGAGTTCGGCGAAGCCGAGGTCAATCGTGATGCCGCGTCGTTTCTCTTCGGGCAGGCGATCCGCGTCCACGCCCGTCAGCGCGCGCACAAGCGTCGTCTTCCCGTGATCGATGTGTCCGGCCGTGCCGACGATGATGGATTTCATGGTTTCAAGTTTCAGGTTCCAGGTTTCAGGTTAAAACAGAAGAACTTGAAACCTGAAACTCGAAACCTGAAACTACTTCACGACTTCGAAATCAATCCACTGCGTCTCGGTCTGCCGCTTTTTGCCGGGCGTCATGTCGTTGACGACGATTTGCAGGACGTAGGAGCCGGGCGCGGCGTCGGGCGGGAGGCTGAGCGTGCCGTTGGCGTTGAGGCGCGCGGGGTCTGTTTGTGCGCCCGCGTCGAAGGGCGCTTCGGGGGTTGAGAGGACTTCGCGGCCTTCGCGGAAGAGGCGCGCCTGCGTGGTCAGGCGCGGGCGCGCGTCGGCGCGTTCGAGGCGCGGGTTGTAGACGACGTATGAGTAGGCGAGCGACGCGCCGGGGCGGAAGTGGCGAAGCGCGAGGTGTGCGGGCGAAGGCACGGGCGCGAGTGCGGCTTCGGCGCTCGCGCCGGGCGGCATCACGGGCGAACCGTTCTGCGCGGCTTCGCCGAGCACAAGGCCGGAGAGCGCAAACTGTTTCTTTCGCACGTCGGGCACTTCGACGTACTGCCCGCTCGCGCCCATCCGCCCCGAAGCCGCGTCGCGCACGACGACGCGCAACTGGTAAGCGCCCGCCTGTTTGACCGGCACGTCCGCGCTGTAGCTGAGGCCGTGCAGCATGATGTGGCGGAAGGTGTCGGGGCCGACGCGGACGGTGTGCGTGCGGTTGAACTCGTCTGCGACGCGCCCGTCCTCGCCGAAGGTGACGGCGGCCACGTCAAGCACGACCTTCTTGAATCCGTTCGGCTCGTCGGTGAAGGTGATGTCCTGCGCGTTGATGTGCAGGAGCGAGCGGACGAAAGAACCTGCGCGCGGATCGTTGCCGAAGAAGGAGGTGAGTTGGATGCGCACGTCCGTGCCTCCGACGGGCGAGGCGAGCGCGGTGAGGAGTTGGCGGTCGGCGCCGCCGCTGGTCTGCTTGGGCGCGGCCTCGCCGCCGCCGTCGGGCAGGCTGAAGAAACCGTTGCGCGAACGCACGTTCAGGCCGGGGCGGCGCACGCGGACTTTGATCTCGTGAAAGCCCTTGCCCTTGAAGGTCGCCTCCGTCGGGCGATAGCCGATGAGGTAGTAGCCGCGCTGATCGCGCAGCACGCGCCCCAGAGCCTGGCTCAAATCGTTATTCGAACGGATGAAGCGACCGCCCGTGTTCTCGGCCATGTAGTTGAGGCCGTTCTGCGATTCGAAGAAGGCGCCGCCCCGCGACTCGCGCAGAGCTACAGTGTCGTCCGGCGACACGTCGTCCGACGCGGAGATGTGATACTGGTTGACCACGCCGCGCGCGTCTATCGTGTAGATGACGACCGAGGCGCGGGCGGCGGCGTCAACCAAACGGCGCAGGGCGTTATAGACGCAGAGCGACAGGTCGCCGTAGCCCTTGCCG
>DASQDV010000891.1:0-3687 GCA_035633995.1 Pyrinomonadaceae bacterium
TTCGCCCACGCCCTGCGCGTTCGGGAGCATGAGCGTCGCGCCGATGCCTGCGAAGATGAGGCCGACTTCGCCGCGCGGAATCATGCCGAGTCCGACGGCCAGACGATTGACACCGCGATCAATAACCGCGAGCGAGCAGACTTGTTTGCCGATGATGGCAACCAGCGTCAGCGCCGCCGCGAAACCGAGAATGTCGAGGCGCGCGAATGTGCTCAGGTCAACCTTGAGTCCCATGAGGACGAAGAAGATGGGCACGAGGATCGTGGTCAGGGGTGTGAGCAGTTCGTGCAAATCATGTTTCGTGCGACCGGGCATGCGTTCGATGTGCGCCTCTTCCAGCAGCAGCCCGGCGGCGAACGCGCCGACGATGGCGGCCAGCCCGATCCCCGCCGCCGCCCACGACAGGATGAAACAGAGCGCGACCGCGAGCGCTAAGAGCACGCCGCGCCCTTCGAGTTTGCCCGCGCCCTGAAAGAGATACGGCACGAGGAAACGCCCGACGAGCAGCGCGACGACGAGAAAGCCGACGGCCTTGAGCATGATCACGCCGACGCTCAGAAGCGAAAGCGACGTGCCCGTAGCGGTCGCCTGAATCGCGCCCTGCACGACGGCGAGGATGATAAGGCCGAGCACGTCGTCAATCACCGCCGCGCCGAGCACGATGCGCGCCACACGCGTGTTGAGTTTGCCCATGTCCTTGAGGACACGCGCCGTGATGCCGACCGACGTGGCGCAGAGCGTCGCCCCGATGAAGATGTGGCCGAGCCGTGCTTCATCCGGGATGAAATAAGCGGCCACGCCCCAGCCGAGAAAGAAGGGCGCGATAACGCCCGCCACCGCGACCAGCAGCGACGACCAGCCGACTTCGAGCATGTCGCCGAGGTTCGATTCCAGCCCCACCTCAAACAGCAACAGGATGACGCCGATCTCCGCCAGCGCGCCCAACACCACGTCGGTCTTCAGCGGTTCGACCGCCGTGATACCGAACAGCACGAGGTTGCCGACGATCATTCCGCCGATAAGTTCGCCGAGCACTGCGGGCTGGCCGAAGCGTTCAAACGCCTCGCCGCCGAGTTTCGCAATAAGGAGCACGAGCGCAACGCCGATGAGTACGAGCGGGTTGAGGCCGTGCCCCGCGCCGCCCGCTTGCTGTCCTGCCTCCTCGCTCGCGAAGATCGTCTGCGCCGCCAGCGTGAACGCAGCGAGCAGTATCAAGCTGTAGATAAGTTTCCGCCTCATACGTCACCGAATCATTCAACCGGAATGTAATAGCCGTCTTCACGCCCGACGAGTCCCGCGCCGCTTCTGGGTTTGGCGATGGGGTAGAGCGACGCGTCGGCCTGAAATTTTTTCAGGAGGGCGGCGGCCACCGCCACGATGGCACGCTGGTACTGTTGCTGCTCGCGTTCTATCAGTTTGCGCCGCTTCCTGTTTTTTTCCCTGTAGCGAATGTTTGAGAGCGTCATCAGCAGCAGGTAGTACCCGGCCGCGCCGAGCAGTGCGAAAGTGATGAAGTCAATGCCCGCGCCGCGCACGAACATGGCGAAGACGAAGACGAGCAGGCCGAACAGACCGACGATGCGCGCCATGAACCAGCCGTACTTACGCCACCACAGAGCCTCGTTCGCGATGAAGTCTGCGCGGCGTTGCGCGCGGTCTTTGGCCTTCAGGAAGCGAAGCGACTCTTCGGGGCAACTATCAATCGGGGGGAATTTGTCGAGTAGTTTCTGCGTGTCGATGGGCGACTCGATTTCGCCGATGATGAGTTCGAGCAAGCGGCTCGCGTCTGGGGGAAGTTCGCCCGGAGCCGTCTGCCTGCCGGTCTTGGTCTTCGCGCTTGGCATGTTGAAACTGTTCGCTTCGGTCAATCCAATGGCGGGCTGTCGAAGCAAATACCCGGACGACATAAATAGAATTTCGGTTCGGGCTGTACCGTCATCGCCCGAACCGAAATTAAAGAACGCCACGAGTCATGCGCAGCTTACTTCTTGTTGCCGCGCAGGACTTTGGAGAACGTGTAGTAAACCAGCGTCAGGATGAACAACCACGCGGCGATCATAAAGACCCAGCCGCCCGCCGTCATTAGCACGTCTGCCGCCCGGCCTGTCGTCCCGTCGGTGGCCTGCAACAACACGAAAATCATTACCGTCATTAGAGTCATTGTGCGTGCACCCCTCCTCTCTCGGAGCGTCTGTATTTGTTCCACGCGTAGCCGGTGAGCGCCATGATGACGGCGCAGAGCACGATCATCTCGATGCGTGCCGCCCAACGATAACCCGATTGCGCCGCGATCTCGGCATTCGCCACCAACTCGCGCCCGTGGAAACCGAACTCGTACATCACCCGCTCGCCGAAAGAGGCCGTCGCTTTGCTCCAGCCCGGCAGGTCAACCCACTTCTGCGAGAGCAGGCGCGGGAGGAGCGAGTCAATGATGCCTTTGATCAGAATGAGGCTGATGAAGGTCGGCACGACGTACTTCATGATCGGGTAGAAGAAGCGCGGGAGCGGAATCTGTTGCCCCTTCTTGATCTCGTTCCACGCCTTTTCCCCACCGAAAATCCAGAAGAAGAGGATCGTCTCGATCAGCGCGAAGACCAGGAGCAGGAACTCGCCAGACCAGAAATCGAACTCGTCGAGGTAGCCGTATTGCAGGAACATGATGATCGGCAGCACTGCGACGAAGATGATCGAGCCGACGACGAGCGCCGCCTTTTGTCTCGTCATACGCATCTCGTCTTGCAGGAAGGCCATCGCGGGCTGCGCGAGCGCGAGCGACGAGGTGATGCCTGCGAAGAAGAGGAGCGTGAACCAGATGCCGCCAAAGAGCGCGCCGCCGGGGATGCCCGAGAAGACGGCGGGCATCGTCTGGAAGCCGAGATTGAACGTGCCGGAGTTGGAGATGGCGGTGGCCGCGCCCGCGCCGTAGAAGGCCGTCGCCGCCGGGATGGCGATTGAGCCGCCGAGTATGACTTCACAAAACTCGTTCATCGAAGAAGTCGCCAGCCCGGTGAGCACGATGTCGTCGGTCTCTTTCAGGTAACTCGAAAAAGTCTGAATTGATCCGGTGCCGAGCGAGAGCGTGAAGAAGATTTGCCCGGCGGCGGCGAGCCACACCGCGCCGTCCGTGATGCGCGAGAAGTCCGGATTCCAGACGAAAGCGATGCCGCCCATCGCGCCGGGCAGAGACAAAACGCGAATGCCGACGATGATCGCAAAGAGGATCAGGAGCGGCATGCCGATCTTCGCCATGCGCTCGATGCCGCCCGCGATGCCCTTTGAGATGATGAAGATGTTGAGGAACAGCGTGATGGCGAAGAAGATGACGCCGACGATGCTGCCCGACCACGCCAGCCCGTTGTTCGTGCCCTGATAGGCGGCCAGGTAGTTGCCCATCGTGGTGAACGCCTGATCGGGGCTTTGCCCGGCGATGCTCGGCATCTGTCCGGCGAAGGAGAGGACGGCGTAGCCGAGCGTCCACGATTCGATGTAGGTGTAGAAGATGACGAAGGCGAGCGGGATAAAGACGCCGAGCGCGCCGAGGTATTTCGAGAGCGGGTTCGCCCACAGCTTCTCGAACATGCCGGGCGAGGTCGAATAACCGTACTTGCCGCCGTAACGCCCGATGCCCCACTCGATCCACATCAGAGGGATGCCGAGCAGGAGGAACGCGATGAAGTACGGGATCAT
>DASQDV010000892.1:0-3645 GCA_035633995.1 Pyrinomonadaceae bacterium
CGGGCTAGCGGCAGATGCATCATCCCGACCTCGTCAAATTCCTCATTCTCATCGTCAACGCCCTCGAACGTGAGAGCGGACGGATCAACAGTCGTCGGGCGCGTGGAAAACTTGTTCGCGTAAATGGCGATGTGCGCGGCGGAATCGTCGAGGACGAGTATTTTGACGATGCGAAATCCGCCTTCGCCGTCTTCAACCGAGTA
Organism: Pyrinomonadaceae bacterium; assembly: GCA_035633995.1. GTDB lineage: Bacteria > Acidobacteriota > Blastocatellia > Pyrinomonadales > Pyrinomonadaceae > JAIVJZ01. The sequence goes on from DASQDV010000892.1 coordinate 204, forward strand.
CAACCCGCCGGCTTTGAGCTCCGGCTTTCTCGCCCCGCAACCCATCGAGAGGAAAGCCAGCGACAGTGACAGCAGAATCAGCGTACTTAACTTTCTTGAATCTATGTTCATCTGCATTCTTCCGAATTGTTCACACAAACGCGGCGAAGACTTCATTCGAGAGCAGCACGCCCGAGCGCGTGAGGCGCAGCAGGTCGCCGTCGAGTTCGATCAACTCTGCTTCGCGGAAGCGCGAAAGGTCGGCGGCGTATTCGCGCCGCACGTCCGTGCCGAACTCGGCGCGGTGCGCCGCGAGGTCAACGCCGCGCATGAGGCGCAGGCCGAGAAAGAGCGCTTCCGCGCCCGCATCACGCGTCGTCAGTTCGTTCGTTTCGACAACGGCGCTGCCCTCCGTTTCGATCAATTCGACGTAGCGCGCGGCGTCGCGTTCGTTCGACCAGCGCACGTGGCGCGCGTCGTCGTATGAATGCGCGGACGAGCCGAAGCCGTAGTAGGGCGCGTTCGTCCAGTATTTCAGGTTGTGGCGTGCCTCGCGTCCCGGCAGGCAGAAGTTGGAAATTTCGTAGTGCTCGTAGCCCGCGGCGCGCGTGCGCTTCGTTAAGAGCCGGTACATTTCGGCGGCCACGTCCGCATCGGGCTGCGGCCAGCGCCCCTCTCGGAGTTGCGCGGCGAGCGGCGTGCCGCTGTGTACTTCGAGCAGGTAGAGCGAGAGGTGCGCGGGGCGCAGGGCGAGCGCCTCGTCCATGTTGCGCGCCCAATCGTCCAGAGTTTGGCCGGGCAACCCCGCGATGAGATCGAAACTGATGTTGTCGAATCCGGCTTCGCGCAAAATGGAGAGCGTGCGGCGCGCGTCCGTCGCGGTGTGCGTGCGCCCGAGCCGTCGCAGTTCGTCGTCGTCGAAAGTCTGCAAACCGAAACTCGCGCGGTTGATGCCGACGGCGCGAAGCCCTGCGGCGACCTCGGGCGTCACCGTGCCCGGATTCATCTCCAGAGTCACTTCCGCGCCGGGCGCGACGCGGAAACGCTCGCCGACCGCGCGCAAAATTCGCTCGACCTGCGCGGGCGTGAGCAGGCTCGGCGTGCCGCCGCCGAAATAGATCGTGTCCACATCGCACACCGCATCAACGCGCGACTCTTCGGGCGGTGTGTCTTCCGACGCCGTTTCGTGCGCGGCGTCGGCGTGCGCGAGCCGGAAAGTCGAAATTTCCGACGCGAGCGCGGAGACATAGCGTTCCGCGAGTTGGCCTTCGTACTGCCCTGTGGCGAAGTCGCAATAGGAGCAACGCGAACGGCAGAACGGGATATGAATATAGATTCCGGCGTGCTTCATTGGAGAAGAAAAATTATAGCACGCGCGCTTCGCGAGTTTGACCGGCGGTGTGCGTAATCCGAACGCAAACGCGATTGAACGAGGCGACGCATGGGCGCGTGTATTATTTTTAAAGCCGTGTGTACGACTTTTGAATCAACTTTCTTGCCCGCGCGCACGGGTTTAACGTGTTTACTTGCGCAACTTCGGGGAAATCGGAGTCAACGCGCGAAACGGTTTTTCACGCGTCGCGCGGCACGCCGATTGATGAATTATAGGTTTAGCAAAGAATTTTCGGATGAACGCGCACTGCTTCCACACAAAGCATCGGAAGCTCGACACGTGTTCATTGATACACGCAAACCCTCAACAAACAAATAGGGAGGATAGATTGCGATGATTGACGAATCAGGATCAGGCGGCGGTAGTGGTTCCGGCGGCGGCAGCGGTTCGGGCGGCGGTAGCGGCTCGGGTGGCAGCGGCGGCGGCAGCGGTTCAGGCGGCAGTGGCGGCGGCTCCGGCAGCGGCGGCTCCTCGGGCGGCGGTGGCGGTTCCACCGGCGGTTCGGGTGGCGGTAGTGGCTCCGGCGGCGGCAGCGGCTCGGGCGGTGGCACGGGCGGCGGCTCTGGCAGCGGCGGTTCCTCCGGTGGAGGCAGCGGCTCCGGTGGTGGAAGCGGTTCGGGCGGTTCCGGCGGCGGCAGCGGTTCGGGCGGCGGTAGCGGCTCGGGTGGCAGCGGCGGCGGCAGTGGCTCGGGCGGCGGCTCCGGTAGCTAACGCCGGAACTTTCAGCTAGACACAAACGCTAACTGCGAACTAAACCTTCGCGCTTAAAATTGACGCGGCGTTGATCTTCAAGAGATCAACGCCGCATTGCTGTGTCAGGACACAAAAGAAACGACGAAGCAGGAACGCAGAACGATGAACTGAAAGGCGGTTGCTTCATCGTTCCGCGTTCCTGCTTGAACACTCCCCCTTACTTCTTTACTTCATCAATTCGCCGGACGCTGCCGTCGCGGCTGACCTGACCGCCGGAGGCGCGCGCGGCGACGCGTTCGGCTTCGGCGAAGGCGCGCAGGAAATTTTCGCCGAGCACTTTGCGCACGTCGCGCTCGCTGTAGCCGCGACGCAGAAGTTCGTAGGTGAGATTGGGCAGCTGCGCGATGTCCTTCATGCCTTCGGGCAGGTAGGACACGCCGTCGAAGTCCGAGCCGATGCCGACGTGATCAATTCCGGCCACCTTCGCCACGTGATCGAAATGATCGACGAGGACGGAGAGCGGCGTCGGCGGCAGCGGGTTCGCCGCATTCAACTTGTCCAACTCCTCTTCGCGCCGCTTCGGATCGTTTTTGAACTCCTCGTTGATCCGTTCGCGCTGCGGTTTGAGCCGCGCGTCGCGCGCCGCGCTCGCGTCAATCGCTTTCTGGTCGAGGAAGATGGGGTAGAAGTTGATCATCACGACGCCGCCGTTCTTGGCGATGCGGCGCAGCAGGTCGTCCGGGATGTTGCGCGGGCGGGCGGCCAGCGCGCGGGCGGAAGAATGCGAAGCGATGACGGGCGCGGTCGAGAGGTCGAGCACGTCCGACATGGTCTTGTCGGAGACGTGCGAGATGTCCACGAGCATGCCGATGCGGTTCATCTCGCGCACGACTTCTTTGCCGAAGTCCGACAGGCCATTGTGTTTCGACGCATCGCAGCAGGCGTCCGCCCAGTCGTTCGTGTTGTTGTGCGTCAGGGTCATGTAGCGTATGCCGAGGCGGTAGAAATCGCGCAAGGCAGAGAGCGAATTTTCAATCGCGTGGCCGCCCTCGATGCCCATCAGCGCGGCGATCTTCTTCTGTTTCTTCGCGCGCCGGATGTCGGCCACCGAATACGACATCACGAGATCGTTCGGGTGTCTCTCCGCCGCGCGGTAAACCATGTCGATCAAATCCATCGCGCGCCGCGCCGAACCGCCGCGCGCGACATAGCTGCGATCCACGTAGACGGAGAAGAATTCGGCGCTGAGGCCGCCCTGCTTCATGCGCGCGATGTCCGTGTGATACTTGCCGACGGAAGACTGTCCGATGTCGTAGTTCTCGTCGAACATGAAGGAGAGGATGTCGTTGTGCGAGTCCACGACGATTGCGGAGCGTT
>DASQDV010000893.1:0-14292 GCA_035633995.1 Pyrinomonadaceae bacterium
ACCAGCGTGCAGCCCGGCCCGTCGAAATAGGCGACCTCGTTTTCGCCGTGCCGCCTGAGGAGAGCAGGGAAGTGCGCTCTAATCTCTTCGACGGGCAAGACCGCGCCGGGTTGCTGCGGTGGCGGCGGCGGTGTCGCGTCATTCATCACACTCGTCATGCTGAATCCGGGGGCGGGGGTTCAATAGCTCGACGCGCTGAAATGCTCTGCGATGCCGCGCCTGATCGCCTCTTTGATCTCCTCTTCGCTGCTCGCGGGTGCGGCTTCCAGCGTGACGCGAAAAGGCTCCTGTTTCTGCATCACGTCGAGAAAATCAATTGACCACACGTTGCCCATGCTGTCTACCGCCGTCGCCGAGACAAATTGGCAATCGTTCCGGTTCGAGTCGGCCAAAGCCTGCCTTGCGAGTTCTTCCAAACGCTCAACGCCCATCTGTCATGCTCTCCCTTAGCCCGTCAAAGTTTATAACGCCGCCCGCCTTCACTGTCGCGCGTTGCCTGACTATTTCTTCTGCCTCACGTCGTAAGCGTAGATGGTGTCCTGATCGCGCAGGTAGAGGCGTCCGCCCGCGACAATCGGGTGCGTCCATGTCGGCAGCGAATCCTGCGCGATGCGGAAGCGCCCGCGCTCGCGATAGGCTTCCGGCGTCGCTTCGACAAGGCCGACCACGCCGTTTTCGCTGAGCGCGTAGATCATCCCGTCGGCATACACAATCGAGCCCTTGCCGACGCTGCGATCTTTCCACGCGACTTCGCCGGTGTCGAAGCGCATCGCCGTCAGGATGCCGCTCGAAAAGCCGTAGAGGTGTTCGCCGATGAGGATCGAACTGCTGTGATGGTTGCGCATGTCTTTGGTGAAATAGACTTCCTGCGCCGTCAGCGCGCCGCGCTCGCCCGCCTTGATCTCGACAAGCCCCGCGCCCGTGCCGTAGTCCGAAGAGATAAAGACGCGGTTGCCGCGCGCCACGGGCGTGGCGGCGTTCGCCGTCCGGTTGGCGGCGCGCGCGTATTCCCACAGAAGTTTACCGTCTCGCAAATCCAACCCGACGGCGCGGCGCGAGGTGAAGAAGACGACCTGCGGCGTGCCGCCCGCCGTGATCATGATGGCCGACGAATAACCGGCCTCGTCGCTCTGGCTTTTCCAGATGAGCGAGCCGTCTTTTTTGTTAAGCGCGACGATGGAAGCGTTTTCGCCGCCCGCGTTGACCAGCAGCTTTTCGCCGACGATGAGCGGCGATTCGCTGATGCCCCAGGTGATGTTCGAGCCGCCGAACTTCGAGAGGACGTTCAGAGTCCAGACGCTGCGCCCCGTGCGCGTTTCCAGACACGAGAGGTCGCCGTTGCCGCCGAGCGCGTAGAGCCTGTCGCCTTCGACGGTGGGCGTGCCGCGCGGCCCGTCGCCCCGGTCGTTGCGAAACGCTCTGCCGTGCGGCACCGCCCAGAGTTCTTTCCCCGTAGCCACGTCGAAGGCGACGATGAATTCGCGGTCGCCGCGCAAGCCCATCGTGTAGATGCGACCGTTGGCGACGGCGAGCGAAGAATAGCCGCGCCCCGCGCCCGTCGTCTTCCAGACGAGCGGCGGCCCTTCGGCAGGCCACTGCTTGAGCAACCCCGTCTCTTTGGAGATGCCGTCGCGGTTCGGGCCGCGCCACTGCGGCCAGTTGCCACCGCTCGCGGCGGTCTGCGCCGACACTTCGACTGACAGGCACGCAACCATCAACGCCCAACCAAAGACGGCCTTCACGCTCGAACTCTTCATAAAAACACTCCTTCTCAAAATTCAAAATGCGAGTTGCGCGATTATAGCAACACTTCAGGGCACGACGACGCTGAAAAAGCAGCGCGCGACCTCAATCCAATTATTCGGAATGTGAATTCCATTCTACGGCATCGCGTGCGCCGCAGGTTCCCGGCTAGAGTTTGCGCAAAACAGAGAGAAAAGGCGCGTGCGTGTAGGCGACCGAGAAAGCATCGTCGAGCTTGAAATGACGTTTGACGGTCGCGGCGGGGTCGAAGAACCATTCGCCGTGCGCCTGTTTTCGTTCGCCCCGGTCGAACCAGCCCCACGGCGGGCGCGCCATGTTGGGCGCGCCTTGCTTTCCACGAAACGCCGCCCCGAGCGTGCCCAGCGTCGCGACGCGCTTGACCGCGCGCGTCGCGGTTTGCGCTACGGCGTAAGTGCGCTTCCCGTAGTTGTATGTTGCGCCGAAAGTTTGATTCACGCCCCCGCGCGCACGCGGCCAGATCGTCGTGGAGATGGGAAGCAACTCGTAGCCGACTTCGCTTGCGGAAGACTTCGCGGGGTCGTCGGCTCGTCCCGCGAACTTGTAGATCAGCAAATCGTTCGTGGACGTCTGTTTCTCGCGCGCATCATAAGCGTAGACGCCATGCCCTTTGGGTTCGACGTACAACAGCGGTCGCCCCGACTCTAACCTGACCAGAGCGAACTCGCTTTTTTTGACCTCGACGGTTTCGGCTTCGGCCACGTACTTGTTGAAGCGGTCGTGCGCCACCGTCTCGACAAATGCGACGCGCGCCAGCCTGTAGTCAGCCCCCGCTTTGGCCGCCACGACGAGGCATCCCTCCATGTCGTTTTCGTGCGCGAGAACCGCCTCGCCCGACAGACCCGTCGGGTCGTAACGCCCGCCCCGGCGCGCGCCTTCCCGAATAACCCGGCTGAGGATCGCGCCGCTCGTCTGGCCTCCCTTGTAGTCGCGCGGGTGGAAGATTGCGTAATGAATCAGGAAGTGCGTCGGCGTTTCGCTCACGGCGTAATAGATGTAAGCGCGTCGTGGAAAACGCGTGTCTTCGGCATTCGCCCAGTTGTTGTCGCCGCGCCAGTCGCCGTCGAAGTCGAAGTTGGTGATGTAATCCTGAATTTTCCTGTTGCCGAGTCCCTGATAAAAGATTGGCGCGAAGTGCGCCGCGATGTCGCGGTCTCTGGCGGCGTTCCGGGCGAGTTGCGCGCTGCTGCGGCTGCTACTGACGGCGCGCTTCTTGACCGCGCGTTGAGCGGCGACGTGCCCCGCGCAGATGAAGTTCAGACAAATGCCTGCGAAGATGGCGGCGCGTAGATGTTTAGACTGTTTCAAGGCGGCTATGGAACCGGCAAATTCGCATGACAGGATCAATTTCGGGTAGAGCGCGCAAGGGTCAGATTGCGAAAAATCTCTGACTATGTTCGTTTGCGCAAACTGCTTGTCTATAACAGTCTTCAACATGAACGGTCAACGGCAGCGCGCAGATTGTCTGCAAAAACGAGGGCGCGGGATTCCGAGCCGTCGTCAGGACGAGAGAGCCTGAGCCGAAAAAAATTCACGACCGTGATCAAACCCTGGCGGTCTGGTTCACGTCTTACAGTTAGCCTGCGCCTTCAAGTTGAATCGTCAATCCCTGCTTCTCAGGAGTGTGATATGCGAAAGTTTGCCTGCCTCGTGCTTATGTCGTTGTGCTGTGGCCTGACCACTTTAGCCCAGGAGCCGTATGAACAACTCGTCAAGCGTTACGACTATGACAGGCGTGCGCCGCTCGACGTGAAAGAGGCGGGCGTCGTCAGGCGCGAGGGGGGCGTGCGTGTCTATGACATCTCTTACGCGAGTTTGAAAGGCGGGCGCGTGCCCGCGTATCTCGTCGTGCCAGGGGGCAAGGGGCCTTTCGCGGCCATCCTCTTCGGCCACTGGGCGATGAAGGGTTCGCCGATGATGAACCGCACGGAGTTTCTCGACGAGGCCGTCGCGCTCGCACGCGCCGGTGCCGTCTCACTTCTGCCCGACGCGCCTTTCGCACGTCCCGGCTTCAAACCGACCACGCCGCCCTTCGACCCGCGCGACATCGAAATCTATTTCCAACAGGTGATGGACATGCGGCGCGGCGTCGATCTGCTGCTCGCGCGCAAGGACGTTGACCCGGCGCGCCTGGCTTACGTCGGTCACAGCTACAACGCCAACGTCGGCGGCGTGCTCTCGGGCGTCGAGAAGCGCATCAAGACGTTTGTGCTCATGGATGGGGGATTGTCCGACGCGGATGACTTGCGCTCGGATCATCCGGAGATAGTGAAACTGCGCGCACAGGTGGGCGACGCGAAGATCGAGCAGATCATCGCAGAGACGCGCTGGCAAGACCCCGCACACTTCATCGGCCACGCCGCGCCCTCATCGGTCTTGCTCCAATACGCGCGCGAAAACGGCGTCCTCAGCGAAAAGCGCGGGCGCCATTATCACACTCTCGTGAGCGAGCCGAAGGAATTGAAGTTCTACGACGCGGGGCACGCGTTGAACGCCGAGGCGCGGCGTGATCGTTACGAATGGCTGCGCACACGCATAGGTTTGCGGCAACTCGACCGCGCCGTTCTGGACAAGGTCAGAGAAGTAAAATAGCGTCGGCGCGTTTGTCATCAAATCACGCGCAGTGTTTCGTGCGGGCGCAATTCGCATTGCATCACGGCGCACCATTTATTGCCGCTCGCACCGCATGGGCTTTCCCGCGCGCAGGAAGTCCGTTATCTTTGCAAAATGCTCCAGGTCGTTTCTGAAACGTTTTCGCAAGCGGGTGTTCATGTGTCTGCAATTATAAGTTTGTTGGCGGCGGCGCCTGTGGCGGCAGAGGCCGCATCGCTCTCGAAGGCCGCCGTGCTCGGTTTGGGCTTCACGCTCGGACTCAAACACGCTCTGGAAGCCGACCACCTCGCAGCCGTGACGACGATTGTGAGCGAGCGCCGGAGCCTGTTGAGTTCGTCTCTCGTGGGCGGGTTGTGGGGCGTCGGGCACACGCTCGCGCTGCTGTTTGCGGGCGCGGCGGTGATCTTGTTGCAAGTCCGCATCGGCGAGCGCGCGGCGCTGGCGCTGGAGTTCGGCGTCGGCGTCATGCTCGTCCTGCTCGGGGCAAACGCCGTGCGCAAACTGTTTCGCACGGGCGCACGCCTACATTTGCACACGCACAGGCACGGCGGCTGGCTGCACACACACCCGCACCTGCACCGTAGCAACGGCGGCAGCACGCACGAGACAACGACGGCGACCACGCATCACGGATTCAACTTGAACGCACGACCTGTCCTCATCGGCATTGTGCACGGACTGGCGGGCAGCGCCGCCCTGATGCTGCTCGTGCTCTCGACAATCACCTCGCCGCTCGTCGGGCTGGCCTACGTCGGCGTCTTCGGCGTCGGCTCAATCGGCGGGATGATGGCGATGAGCACGCTCGTCGGGTTGCCGATTCATCTCACGGCGGGACGCTTCCTCAAACTTAACTTGGCGGTGCGCGCCTGCGCCGGTCTATTTAGTTTCGGCTTCGGCCTCCTGCTGATGTACCGCATCGGCTACGTCGAAGGCTTGCTGCGCTGAAGAGGCACGCGCCCGTGCCCGCCGCCGACCACAATGAGTAGTCATCGCTCACTCCTGCACGGCATAGCGCTGGCAGCCTTTAGCTCTGCGCTGTTTCTGCCGCTCATCGGGCGCGGGTTCGTCCACGACGACTTCATGTGGCTCTCCAGCGTCGCCTATCAAACGCGCTGGTACGGCCTGACGCACCCGACGCCCTCCTTTTACACGCCGCTCACGTGGCTCACCTTCAAATTCGATTGGACGCTCTGGGGCATGCGCCCCTTTCCCATCGCGTTTGAGAACCTGCTTCTGCACATCCTGAACACGCTCCTGCTCTACAGGCTCGCGCTGCGCCTCTGGCGTTCACACGCCGCCGCGTGGTGGGCGGCCTTCGGGTTCGCGCTGCTCTATCTCGCAAACAGTTGGGCGGTGATGTGGATTTCCGCGCGCACTCATTTGCTGGCGACACTCTTCTGCCTCGCGGCGATGCTCGCGGCCACACGCTTCGTTCAATCCGAACGACGAAAGTTATTCAACGCGATAGGGGTAATCGTGTGCTGCGCGCTTTCGATGGCGGCGAAAGAGATCGGCGTGGCTTCGGTCGCCGCGAGCATCATCGTGCTGTGGTACGCGGGTGGATTCCGGCGACTGAGAGAAACCTGGGTCTCGACAGCAACGCTCGTCGGCGCGCTCTGTGCAACGCTCATAGCCTATTTGCTGCTGCGTTCGTGGGCGGGTGCGCTCACGGTCATGTCAAACGAGGGCTGGTATAGCTACGCGTTCGAGTTCCGGGTGTTCTTCTCGAATCTGCGTGAATATTTGTCGAGGACGTATCTGGTGGCGGCGCTCCTGGCAGGGGCTATCGCGCTTTCGCAATCAATACGCGGCGCGAGACCGGGTCTGGCGAGTGTCACGAGGCGCGAGATTTTGTTGAGCGTGATGCTTTACGGCGTGACGATTGCGCCCGTGATACTGATTCGCGGAAGGTCCGGACTTTACACGTACCTGCCGGGCATCGGCGCGGCTCTGCTGCTCGGAGCCGCCGCACGCTCTTTTTATGACGCACTTTTGCCGGAGGGCGAGAGTCGGCGGAGAAGGTGGGTGAGTTTGCTGCCGATAGTTTTGTTGGTCGCCCTGCTCTGCATCGCCACCGTCGGGCAGAGTTTGAAGTGGAAGACGATGGCGCGGACAAACATGTCTATTCTTCGACAGCTCGCAGAGCAAGACCCGCGCATGGAACGAAACGCTAAGCTCATCTTAAGGTATGGCGAGAGGGACGCGAGGCATCGCTTCCCCGACGGCTTCGGCACGTGGGGCTTTCCTTTCGCGCTGAAACTCCTGTATGGCGATCCGAATGTGGGCGGAGAGATCATCCGCGAAGGCGCGACGATGTTGGAGGCCGCAGCCGGGGCTGCGCCCGGCGGCCACGAAGTCAATTATCTCTACGTGGCGGGCGAGGATATTCCGAAAGTAATCAAACAGAAATAAATACCGCTCAAGTTTCGCTCAAGCGAGTTCCGCGAGTTCCGCCCAGCGGTCAAGGGCGCGTGCGAGTTCGAGTGCGAGCGTTTCGCGCTCCTTGAAGAGTTGATGAACAAGTTGTGCGTCGCTCGAATTCGCGGCCAGTTCAATTTCGATTTCAGCCTGCCGTCGTTCGGCCTCTTCGATGCGCGCCTCCAGTTCTTCCAACTCGCGCTGCTCTTTGTAAGAGAGTTTGCGTTTGGCGCGCAGCGCGGGCGTCGCCGCATCCGCCGCCGCCGAAGCATCAGCGCGCTCTTTTTTCGCGGGGCGTGCTGCGGCAGCGGATTTTGTTCCGGTTGAAATTGCGGCCAAGCGTTCCTCGTTCTGCCGGGCTTCGAGAAAGGCCGCGTAGTTACCGGGATATTCGCGCACCGCGCCGCCCGCCTCGAAGCGGAAGATATGCTCGACCGTGCGGTCTAGAAAATAACGATCATGGCTGACGACGACGAGGCAGCCGCCGAAATTGTCCAGATAGTCTTCGAGCGTTGACATCGTTTGAATATCGAGGTCGTTCGTCGGCTCGTCCAGCAGCAGGACGTTCGGCGCGCCCATCAGGACGCGCAGCAGGTAGAGGCGACGGCGTTCGCCGCCCGACAACTTCGCAATCGGCGCATAAGCGAGCGCGCCCGGAAAGAGAAACTTTTCCAACATCTGCCCGGCGGTGATAAACGTGCCGTCGGCGGTCTCGATGCGTTCGGCCACCTCGCGTATGTAATCGATCACGCGTTGCCCGTCGTCGAGCGCGCGGTTCTCCTGATCGTCATAGCCGAAGCGGACTGTCTGACCGACTTCGACCGAGCCTCGGTCGGGCTTCGCGCGCCCGGTGATGATCTCAAGCAGGGTGGTTTTGCCCGCGCCGTTGGGGCCGATGATGCCGATGCGGTCGCCGGGTTTGACGATGTAATTGAAATCGTTGATGAGGACGCGCCCGTCGTAAGACTTTGTGATGTCGCGCAGCTCAAGAATCTTTTTGCCGATGCGCTTCGACGTGAGGGAGATGTCAAGTTCGGCGCGCGCCGTCTCTTTCGGTTGCGCCATCAAGTTCTCTGCGCGTTCGATGCGCGCTTTGGACTTGCGCGTGCGTGCCTTCGCGCCGCGCCTGAGCCACGCCAGTTCGCGCCTGATGAGCATCTCGCGCTTCTGCCCTTCCGAAGCGCGCGCCTGCTCCTGTTCCTCTTTCTTTTCCAGATAATAGGCGTAATTTCCGTCGAACGCCTGCACCGTGCCGCGATCAATTTCGAGTATGCGACCCGTGACGCGGTCGAGGACATAGCGGTCGTGTGTGACGAGGAGGAGCGCGCCGCGCGAGCGCGCGAGATAACTTTCGAGCCACGTGATGGTTTCGGCGTCGAGGTGGTTGGTCGGCTCGTCGAGGATGAGGAGTTGCGGGTTGGAGATGAGCGCGTGGGCGAGCGCGACGCGTTTGCGCTGCCCGCCGGAGAGCGTGCCCATGCGCGCCGTCGTATCCTGTAGTCCGAGGCGCGAGAGGATCGTCCGCGCGTTGGTTTCCAACTCCCACGCGCCGGAAGCCTCCAATTGATGCGCCAACTCGGACACGCGTTTCAACAGGCGCGGCTCGTCAGCGCCGTCGCCGCCCGAGGCTAACAACTGGCAGGCGCGCTCATAGTCGAGCAACAAGGCGGTCGTCGCGTCGCTCGCGGCGAAGACCGCGTCGAGCACAGTCTGCTCCGGCTCGAAGGGTGGATTCTGCGGCAGGTAGCCGACCGTCACGCCCTCTGCGAAAACGACGCGACCGGAATCGGGTTGCTCCGTGCCCGCGATGAGACGCAGGAGCGTCGTCTTGCCCGAACCGTTCGCGCCGACCACGCCGACCCGGTCTTGTGAGTCGAAGCCGAGCGTGACGCGCTCGAAGAGGGGTTTCAGCCCGTAGCTCTTGCCGAGCGATTCGATGGATAGGATATGCATTGAGGGTTTGTTAAAATAACTTTTCTAAATTCGTTCACGCTCAACTTAATACAAATTCAATCCAATGCCCCACTCGTTACGTAATTAGATTGAAAACTATAAAGAGAGGTTTTGGATGATGAATAGACGTTATTTTATCAAATCCGGCGCGACTCTCGGAGCGGCCGCCCTGCTCGCACAAATGCCGCTCGCTTCTGTGCTGGCTCAGAAGGCCGCAAACGGTCGAAGCAACGCAGCCTCTTTCAAAAAGGTCTCGAAGACCGACGAAGAGTGGAGACGCATTTTGACGCCGGAGCAATACCGCGTCACGCGGCAGAAGGGGACGGAAGCGCCCTATTCCAGCCCGCTCAATAAAGTCTATGCGAAGGGCGTATTCGAGTGCGTCTGTTGCTCGCTCCCTTTGTTCAGTTCGAAAGCGAAATACGATTCTCACACGGGCTGGCCGAGTTTCTGGACGCCCATCTCAAAACAGAACGTGCGCGAGCAGCCGGAGACGGGCGAGGGCGACACACGCACCGAAGTCGTCTGCAACCGCTGCGACGCGCATCTCGGCCACGTCTTCGACGACGGCCCCGACCCGACCGGCCTTCGCTATTGCATGAACGGCGTCGCGTTGAAATTCGTGCCGGGTGCGAAGCGCGCTTGAACGCGTTTGAGACGCAAGCAGTTTGAAATGATTTCAAGCAGGGAGGATTGATTCAGTGACTAAGAAAGTTATCAAGACCGACGAGGAATGGCGCGCGATACTGACGCCGGAACAATATCGGGTCGCGCGGCAGAAGGGAACCGAGCGCCCGTTCACAGGCGAATACCACGCCGCGAAGGACGAGGGCACGTATAAATGCGCGGCCTGCGGCAGCGAACTGTTCAGCTCCGAAGCCAAGTTCGATTCGGGCTGCGGCTGGCCGAGTTTTACGGAGCCTGCGGCGGAAGAAAACGTCCGCACCGAAGTCGATTACAGCTTCGGGATGAAGCGCACGGAAGTTCTCTGCGCGAGTTGCGATTCTCACCTCGGCCACGTCTTCGACGACGGGCCGCGACCGACCAACCTGCGCTACTGCATCAACTCCGTCGTCCTCGATCTGGACAAAAAAGAGTAACGCCGCCGAGCGCGCACGTTTCGAGAGTCTTTGACCTGAGAAACGTGCGCGCTGTAGCCGCGTGACGACGAAAGTTTGCGGCGGCTATCAGGCTTCCTCTTACAGAATGAACCTGTAGCCGGGGTCGAGCTTCTGGTGGGCGATGAGTATCTGTTGGATCGTGTAGGGGTGCGTGTCGTTGCCGGGAATCATATTGTTGAGCACTTGAAAGATATGTTCGAGGCCGGAAGCGTCGTCAATATCAATGTCGGCCACACACTCGTCGCCCTTCATAAAGAAGGTGAGTTGAAGATTTCCGTAGCGGTCGTGCGTCTTGAAACTCCCGGCGTCCGTGTAGCCGATAAATTCTCCCGGCAGATGGTGCATCGTTTGGTCTGCCTTGTGAAACAGCCCGCCGCCGATGCTGTTCTTCGTCTCCTCGCGCAACTCCTTAGTCGTGACGACGAAAAAACGATCTCCGCGCAACTCACGCAAGTCTTTCAGGTAAGACAACACTGTTCTGCCGTTGCTGAGGCGCGTGGCATTGGTCTTGGCGATAATGTTCAGCATTCCCGCCCGCTTGAGATCGTCATTCTCCAAAGCGCCGTAGAGCACTTCTCCGGCAATGCCCTTGTAGCCGAGAACTTTCTCGCTATTGCCGAGTAAAGTTTGCGCGTCGGTCGGGAGTTTATCGTACCTCGGAAAGTTCACGCCGATCACCTTCTTCGGATTAACCGGAAACACGGCCTGATGAGGCGTCGTGCCGCTTCCCTTAATATCGATGTAGGCGTCTTTGGGCATGTATGACAGCGGGGCTAGGTCAACGTAATAAAGCCCCTGCGGGGCTGCGTGCAGGTTAGGAATGATAAATTTCCCGGACGCCCTCTGACTCTTCTTGACGAAGTGACCCAAGACCCGATGACGCAGCATGACATCGACTCTTTCGTCGAGGAATTGACCGTACACGTCGAGCAATTCAAGTTCAAGTTTACCGTTTTGAGCCATGATGAAAAATTTTCTCCTCTCAAATTTCCGCCCGGGCAGACTGGCATCAGGCGCAGCTTTAACTGACGTTCAATCTGCCCGGGCGGAAGTCCATCGTGTTACGGCAAGGCGGCATTGAGAGATTTCAATGCTTGCGCCGCAATCGTGAGTGTTGGGTTAGTGGCGACCGCGCCGGGGATGGTCGAGCCGTCAACGACGTAGAGACCGGGATAGACATCTTTCGAGCCTTTGGGTTTGTTGCCGTCGAACACGCGACCGAGTTCGTCAACCACGCCGTCGAAGCTCGTAGGGGCGATGGGGCAACCGCCTAAGGGGTGAGTGACGACCAGTTTTTTATTGCCCAAGCCCTTCCACAATGGGAACGGCACATAACGCCCGCCCATCGACTCGGCGAGCGATTTCAAGAGCGTCTCGATCTTCTGGAAGATGGGCGTCTCCCCGATCTTTTTGCCCCAATCGAGGTCGAGGCGGTCGTTCTTCAAAGTGAAACTGCCGCTCGCGTCGTCCTGCCCCATGACGTTGAAGAAAAAGATGTTCGAGACCATCTCGCCCTCGGTCTGGTTGCTCTCGGGGTCGTAGGTGTCTGGCAGGTGCGGGAAGAAGTCGCGCAGGTCGGGCAGAGCCATGTTGGTGAAGGCGAGCTTCAATTTGCCTTTCAGCATCTCGCGTTTCGCGAAGTTGTCGAGCACGCCGAGCGTGGTGCTGGCGATGGCGGCGAACATCTCCGGGATGGCCGAATCCTCGACCTTGATGTGCAGCCCGTCGAATTTCGTGCTGACCTGACAGGTGTTGATGGGGCCGACGGTGCTGTGGACGGGCTTGGCCGTGTTGATGGCAAACGCGCCGAAGTCGCCGTTGGTGGAGAAGTGTGTGCCGAGCGCGTCGCTGAGTTTGAGGCCGCCGCGTTCGCGCGAGCGCAGCAGTATTTCGGTCGTGCCGAGCGTGCCGCCCGCGAGAAAGACGAGCGGCGCGGAGGCGGTCTTCTTCCGGTCGTCGCGGTGGTCGCGGTAGTTCACTTCGTAGCCGCCCGCCACCTGCTTGATGTCGCGGACTTCGGCCAGCGGCGAGAGCGTCACGCCTTTGCTCGGGTCGGCGAGCAACTTCGTGTAGAGCGTCTTGCTGAACGTGTGGCGCGCTGAAGGCAGGCAGCCGAGAATGCAGCGACCCTGACGCTGGCAGAACGTGCCGACCTTCGCCGCGTCGCCGCCGTCGGCGCGGTGCGGGTCGTATTCGATGAGCGACAGGTCGAGCGGCTTCCAGGGGAGTTTGATGCCGAGTTTCGTGGCGGAGGTTTTGGCGGCGTCGCGCAGCACGCGCGCGCGGTCGAGATAGAGATAGTCGTCCGTCGTCAAATTCGTCACGTCGCGTCCGGGCAGAGGGATTTTGGTGACGATGTGATTGAGCCTGCCGCGAAAGTCTTCCATCCACTTGTAGGCGAGTTGATACTCGGCGTCGCCAAGATTGAGGCCGATGCCCTGCAAGACTTCCGTTTCGGGGCGCACCGTGACGTTCGAATAGATGAGCGAGCCGCCGCCGACTCCGCTCGCCGTCAGGATGTCGGCCTGCTTGAACATCGAATATTGATAGAGTCCGTCCCGGTTGAAAGGGCTGCGGATGGCGGCGAAGAAATCGAGCATCCCGTCTTTGTGATCCGGGCGCGTCCAGTATTGGACGGGCTGCGGGGGCTTCTGCTCCTTAGCCCATTCGGGGATTTTCTTGAAGGCGCTGGCAGGCGCTTTGCCAATCTTCGCGGGCGTCACCCACCATGTGCCGCGCTCCAACATCAAAACTTTCTTCCCCTTGGCGGCCAGACGCGTCGCGGCGATAGTGCCGCCGAAGCCCGTCCCGATCACAATCGCATCAAAGTTCATGGGCATGAGAATTTCTCCTTCGTCGTTGGCTCACAGAGTGTGAGGATGTGTGGTGTCTGCGCGAGGCGTATTGAACTAAATGACAAAGAATTTGCGCCGCAGCACGTGACGGAAGAAACCTCGCTGCGGGGAGGCGTATATTCGCAGGGTTTTGACAGACGCGGCGAGGCGAGCGTCAAAGTCTGTTGGCGGACTCTCCGGGCATCATGGCCGACTCTTAGCTCGCGCACTTTAGTCCTACCGAAAAGTGCTGTCAAGATTTTTCATGGCTGCGCCGGTCAGTTGATGCGTCTGACGCGCGCCGTCGTTCGTTTCCCGCGAGCCTGACAAGCGCGAACCGGAAAGCATTTGACAATCGACAGTGACGATAATATCGTTTCGCACGCTATGAACGAGTGTTTCACCGCCGACGAGTGCCTGAGCTTCGTCGGCCTTACTAATTTTTAAGCCGCCTTCTCGGCGACAAACAAATTGGCGCGGATTGTTTTGCCGACGCAGCCCGAACACAACTGATGTCTCATATTGCGACCATAGGCGTCCTCGGCGGCATGGGGCCGGAGGCCACGAATCAACTGTGCTCTCTGATCACGGCCAACACGCCCGTCAGCCGCGATCAGGATCACATCCAGGTCATCACCTTCAACAACTCGCTTATCCCCGAAAGGGTGCAGGCAGTCAATGGTGGCGGGCTAAGTCCCGTGCCGGAAATGATCCGCACGGCGCAGGTCCTGGAGCGCGCGGGCGCCGACATGATCGTGATGCCCTGCAACCTCGCGCACTTCTTTCTCGGAGAAGTACAGGCGGGCGTCCGCGTACCCGTGCTCAACATGATCGAGGAGACGGTTAAATTCGCCGTCGAGCATTACCCGCAGTTTCGCCAGGCCGGAATACTCGCTTCGACGCCGACCATCCGCTGCGGCCTCTACGAAGAGTCTTTTCGCAGACACGACAAGCGCCTGCTTGCGCCCGACGCGCGCGTTCAGGAAGACAAGGTGATGAGGGCGATCTACGGCGCTGACGGCATCAAGTGCGGGCACAAGAGCGCGCCGCGCGCTTTGCTTGTCGAAGCGGCGGAGCGTCTGGTTGCGGCAGGCGCGGAGGTCATCGTCGCGGGCTGCACGGAAGTTTCGCTCGTGTTGAGGCCGGAGAATTCGCCGTTCGTCGTAATCGATCCGTTGGAGATCATCGCGCGCGTCGCGGTTGCGAAAGCGCGTGGAGGCGTGAGCGTGTGTGCGCCGCGAGAGACGCCCGTCGCGAGTTGATGAACGCCCGGGATCAATAACTCTTTTGCGGAGGTGACGCGCGTGAGCAACATCCTGATGACGCTGGCGGAAGAGAGAGCCGCGACGACGGACGAGCATTTCGCGGTGAAGTTAAACGTTGACGACGGCGACTGTTACGATTTTTCCGCAGAGTTGCAGGCGCTCGGCCACGAAGTTTTTTTCGCCAACTGGGACGATCTCGACGGGCGCGAGTTCACGCGCATGTTCCACGACAACGCGAAGAAATTCGTCACGCCGCCGCCGCTCTCCGGCATGGACTTGATCTTCGTCTACAAGATGGAGGGTTTC
>DASQDV010000894.1:0-5830 GCA_035633995.1 Pyrinomonadaceae bacterium
CGACGATTTTTTCCATTCGACCCTTTCGCTTCGATATTGTTTGATGACGACAAAAGCGCATTCCGAACTGCTGATCGCAACCAACAACGCGGGGAAGATTCGTGAACTGGCAAACCTGCTCGCGAATCTCCCTGTGCGCCTGCGCCGTCTATCGGAGTTTCCGCAAATCAGCGAAGTTGAAGAGACCGGACGCACGTTTGCAGAAAACGCCGAACTCAAGGCGCGCCTCTACGGTCGCCAGACGAATTGCTGGACGCTGGCCGATGATTCGGGTCTGGAAGTTGATGCGCTGGGCGGCGCGCCGGGCGTGTTATCTGCGCGCTATGCGGGCGCGCATGCCACCGATGAAGAACGCAACGCGCGCCTGCTGGCCGAACTGAGTTTAATTGGCGATGAACAACTGAGCGCCCGGTTCATCTGCGCGATTGCGCTCTATGAACCGGGCGTGGAGACGGCGGAAGTTTTCAGCGGCGTTTGCGAAGGCCGCATCGCGCGGCGTCCGCGCGGCGAGGGCGGCTTCGGCTACGACCCGCTCTTTATCCCTGCGGGCTATGAACAAACTTTCGGCGAACTGCCCGCCGAGTTGAAACAACAAATCAGCCATCGCGCGCGCGCATTGGCATCGGTGCGAACCTACTTGAACGAACGTTTACCGCGCGCCTAGCTTGACCCGCCGCCCCGGCGCTGGCAGAATGCGCTGCACCCTGATTTTTTTTAGCAGCCGCTAAAGAGACGGTCGGAAGATTTACACGGGGCGTAGCACAGCCTGGTAGTGCGCTCGGTTTGGGACCGAGAGGTCGAGTGTTCGAATCACTCCGCCCCGATCATTTCTCAACTGTCCGCCCGGCCTCCATTTTCAACTCAAGCCGGAAATTACTCCACTATAAAATCGAGTTGCTGCGTCGCGGAGGTCTTTGCGACGCGGTCTTCGACGACGACCTGCAAAGCATACCTGCCGGGCGGAATGCTCGCGAGCGGGAAGCCCGAACTGTATTCCAGACGCGCCGGGTCGGATACGGCGGGCAGCGGCGCGGGTCGCGCACCGATCACCACTTTCCCGTTCTGCAAGACGTTTAACCCGACGGTCACGTCCGGCTGGCCGGTGGCGGAGAGCGCGGGGTTATAGACGAAGAATTGCAGGATCATGTTCGACGTGCGCGCGAACTTACGCGCCACTTCGAGGGTTGCGTTCTTCTCGTCGCCGCCGGGCGCTTCGGCCATCATCAAGCTGCTCAAGAACATTTTTCCGGGTTTGAACTCCGGCACTTCGATCCATTGGAAGACGCTGCCGATGCGACCCGTGCGCGAGTCGCGCGCGGCCACGCGCACCTGATAGAGTCCCGGCAGGAGCGTGTTCGGCAGTTTGGCCGTGACGCGGAACGGCTTCGCCCCGTTTTCGTCAGAAGGCGCGTTCACCTTCTGCCCCACGCCCGAAACAGACTTGCCTTTATCGTCCAAGACGACGGCGGCAAAATCCAACTCGCCTTTACCCTGTGTGACGGTGTAGCCGGAGAGGTCTGTGAGCGTCGAAATCTTGTAGCCGCCCGCAGCCTCGTTCGTCAGGACGGCGTAGGCGGCGACATCCAACTGGCGTTTCGGGAAAGGCGAGATAATGGCGGCGCGCACTTCCGCCTCCGATGCCTTCGGCGCTGCGTTGCTCGCGGCCTTCGCGTCAGACGGGAGCGGCGGCGGAGGCACGCTATAGAAACCTTTGCGCGACAGGACGCGCAGGTCTGAGCGTCCCTTGACGCTGACCTGTATGGTCTTGAACTTGGGTTTTCCGGCTTCGATTTCCTGCGGCTTCCATGCGAGGACGTAATACGACGCGGTTTCGTCTACGACTTGTTGGAGGCCGGACGCAAGATCGTTCCGGTTCAGAATGGCACGCCCGCCCGTGTCTTCGGCCAGAGCGCGCAGCACCCCTTTCAGTTCCCTCGACTCGTCGAGCGCGATCGAGGTCGCGCTGGCAGAGGAATTCTGGCTGCCGGTGCGGCCTGCGATGTCGCTGAACACATCTTTGCTCGCGTCGCCGAAATCGGCGGTCAAGCCCTGCGAGTCGAGCGTGTAGACAGCGACGCCCGATCTCGCCGCAGCGTCAACGACGCGTTGGAGCCGTTCGCCGTTCGCGGAGTTTCTGGTGTCGACGACGAAACCGTCGGAGATGAAGAAGAGGAGTTTTCGACCGGGCAGCGAGGCCGAGCCGCGCGCGACGGTTTCGAGCGAGGAGAGGAGCATCATGCCGACGGAATTCGCCTGCGCGAGGACGCGCTGCGCTTCGGCTTTGACGAAAGCGGAAGCCTGCTGGCGTCGCTGTCCCATGTTGGTCGAGCCGCCGGATTCCAAGCCTGAACTCGACCCGTCGCCTTTGATCTCGCCCATCTGCCCGTTACCCAGATTGATGAGCGTCGAGCCGTTAGAAGTTTGGACGCTGGTACTACCTCCCATGCTGCCCATACTGCCCAAATCGGCTGGCGCGTCGGTAGGTTTCCGCTCCAACCCCATGTCGTCGATCGTCTCTTTGATCTTGTAGTCAAGCACATCGCGCTGCCCGCGTTCGATGGCGGCGGCTTGGGCGACGGTCATCGCTCGGCGGCCGCCCGACGGCGCGAACTGGCTCTGATAGTTGATGCGCGAGGCGGCGAGTTTGAGGACGGTCTTATTGTCCGTCAGTTGTTGCAGGAAGCCGATCTGATTGGTCGGCGTAAACAACATGGCCTGATCGCCCGGCGCCATCTTGTCTACGAACTTGGCAAGCATTTCGCGCGTCCGCTGAATGCTGGCCTGCGACAGATGCAGGTCGTCAATGAAGAAGATGAACGATCTGCCTGTCGCGAGCGGCCCGGTCGTCGCCGCCGACGCTGCTGCCGCCTCCGGCGTAGTCTTACCTCTCGCTGCGGCGAGTTTCGCAGCCTCCCTGCTCCCGCCGCTCTCCACACTCTCGAAGAAGAGAATGGACTGCGGTTGCCCGTCCACAAGCAATTCGAATTGTTCGCGCGTGAGTCCCGTCACGGCGCGCCCCTGTTTGTCGAGCACCATCAGGTCGGTCTGCACGATGTCTGTGCTGATGCGGAGGACTTCGTCCTGTAAGTCTCGCTGCGGGGTCTGCTGCTGCTGCCCCTGTGCGACCGGGAGGCACACGGAGAAAATTACGAGAGAAAGAAACAGGCTGGAAAAAGCATTCAGGTGGCGACGCATAGAACCTCCTTCGACTGGCAAGACATTCGGTGTGGCGGGAGACGGTGCTTCAGGCGCGACGCGGAAGAGTAATGCACGGTCCGGTTGCGCATCTTGGGGAACAGCAATTCCTTCAAATGTAAGGAACATTCGAAGAGTAAATAACAGCTTCCCCAAACTATTATTCAATTTCGCGTAATGGAAGATGCGTATGGCGCATACGATAATTTAGAATTAACGCAGTGTGCAGTTTACCTATGTATTGAAAATTTGCAACAGAAAATGCGCGCCGCGCCCCGAAAGTGCCGGACGAAGGCGGAAATTCTTTTTTCTCATAAAAAAAGCCGAAAAGTGGCTTTTTTTGCAGACGCGGGGGGTAACTGTGTGATATATCTGCTCGTGCAAGTTTTTTTATTCTTCCCAATACCGCAGGAGGTAGCCACACTTCGACATGGCGACTAAAGAAGGCAAAAAACGCATGACCCAATCCGAGATTCTCAACCATTTTGCTGAGAAAAGCGGGTTGAAGCGTGCTCAGGTGAAAGAGTTCTTCGATCAATTGGCCGATCTGGCAAGCAGCGAAGTCAAGAACAACGGAGAGTTTGCTCTCCCGGGTTTTGGCAAGTTGGTGCTGTCAGAACGCAAAGCGCGCGAGGGGCGTAATCCCCAGACGGGCGAGACCATCCAGATTCCCGCCAAAACAACGCTTAAGTTCCGTATCGGCAAAGGGTTGAAAGATACTGTCGTGCCGAAAAAGTAGACGGTCTCGACCGTTGTTTTCACGCTCGACATGCATTCAGAGCGCCGCCTGCGAGTTGAGTGCGCAAAGTACTTGCGCGCGACTCGCATGCGGTGTTGCATGTCCGCGTTCCGACAGATTATTCCTTCCGGCCTCCCCACTTCCCGCTTTTTTAAGGGCTTTTCACACCCTTCCTCAAACCACCATAATCAACTTAAACGTAAATTGCTTGAGAGCAGCAATTTGAACGTCTCAACATCTGCGCCCTGACGCACTCATTCCAGTCGCCGATTGCCCCGCGCCCACGCACCTTAACTTGTTGATAGTCACCACATTATCGCATCAGCCGCTCATCCGAAACGCTTGAGAGTTGGGGCTGGCGGGCTGGCTAAATAATTTTCTGGCATTTTTTCGCGTTATCGTTTAGAATCTCCCGTTCCGCAGATACAGCTATTATTCGCTGGGAGAAGTTGGATCGATTTTAGGGGTTGTTTTGTGCTAATTTGCGGAAAATGTAACAGAAACGCATCCCATTTGAAGGGGCGGGCATCTAAAATATTCATTCATTGATTGGAGCAGCCCGCCGGGAGTTTCGGCAACGATTTCAACGAGAAGGAGCATAAGATAAAGTGACTTTTAATGTGACATTGCCGCTGTAAGAGCGGCTGAAGGTTATCGACCACATTCAAGCCCGCCGTTACTCCAAGTTGACGGGCGCGGCGCTCGACATCGCCACCGAGGGCATTCTGCGTCACTTGAAGGCGTGCGACCGCATGGATGTTAACCCCGACGTGGCCGCCGTCCGCGAAATCATAGATGACGCGCTTAACGGTCGTCGCGTCTTCGCCGAGCCTGTGACTGTCGACGGGCGTTACGCTGCCTGAATTGATAACGTAAGCATTCAAAAGACCCGGACAGATAATTCAAGCCAGACCGCCAGCTTTTTGAGTTGGCGGTCTGGCTCTTTTGATGGCTAAACATTGCAAACGCCCTTGCCTGACAGATGGCCGGGCGAGCATAAAACTAGAGACTGTTTTCTTCGGAGAGCCGGTATTGCATGATCGCCAGTTGGCTGATGGCGTCGCTGATTTCGCCGTTCAGCACCATGCGGAAGGCGTCTGCGAAGGGCACGCGCCGCACTTCCAGTTGCTCGGTTCCTTCCGGACGGTGCTCGCCCTGTTCGAGTCCGGTCGCCACGAACCAGACGGCAAGCTCGTCCGAGACGGAATTTGACAGGTAGGCTTCTCCGAGTTTGCGCCAGTTCCGCGCGCGCAACCCGGTCTCCTCTTCCAGTTCACGCTGCGCAGCAGTGAGCGGTTCTTCGTCTTCCGCGCACCCGCCTTCCGGTATCTCCCACGAATAACGTTCGAGCGGGTAGCGATATTGCCCGACCAGATAGACCGACTCGTCTTCGACCGCGAGCACGCCGATGGCGATGTTCTTGAAATGAACGACTCCGTAAATCCCTTGCTCGCCGTCCGGCTGAACAACAGCATCCTCCCTGAGACTGATCCATTTGTTATCGTAAATTTTCTTCGTCGAAATTACCGTCCAGGGGTTCTTCGTTTCGTCAGGCATGAATCTACTCTCTGCTGAAATCGCCGCCGCTAATTCACCGCGCCCGTATAAAATTATTGCGAAGCTACGGTTCCCGTGTCTCTCGATTCAAGGGAGCGCGCGTCGCCGCCCGGTTCGTCTTTCAACGCGCCGTGTTCGATGAACGTTGCCCCCGCAGGCGCGGCTGCCGGGTGACGGTCAACGTGCCGCATCACGTCTAGCAGCGCGAGCGTGACCGCGAGCACGACGGGGCCGAGCACCAGTCCGAGCACGCCGAAGACCTGCAAGCCGCCGAGCACCGAAAAGAAGATGAACAACTCGTGCAGCTTGGTTTTTTCGCCCACCAGTTTTGGCCGGAGG
>DASQDV010000895.1:0-5412 GCA_035633995.1 Pyrinomonadaceae bacterium
GTGCGAGAGGTCGCCGCGTATGTCGTTCAGCACCTGCGTGTTCGTGGCGGGGTTGCGCACGCGCAGCGGGATCGGCTCGTTGCGGTAGTTGACGGAGAACGTGCCGGGGTCGTCAGCCGAAATGATCTCCGGGCAAGGCGCAGGCTCGCCGTCCGGGCAGCGGTCGTGCGCGGGACGCCTCAACAGCGCGGTCTCCGGGCCGAAGGGGCCGTCGCCCGCGGTGTAACGCGGCAGGGGTATTTCCCTCCTGCCCGGCGGGTTGACGGCGCGTTCCGGGTCGGGCACGGCGAGGCCGTTGCCGTCCACGCCGCCGCCCTTTAGATAAGCAAGTTGGAAGTCCTGAAATTCGAGCAGGAACTCGCGGTAGCTAAACCTCGGATCGGACGTGACGATGACGGCCTGGAAAGTGGTCGGGCCGCCGTCGTCGCGCACCTGCGAGGGGCCGCCGAGAAGCGCGCCCGTCTCGTTGTGATACCAGGCCGACCCCACCGGCTCGACGATGAGACCGGCGTAGAGTCCGCCCTGCTGGTGTGTGGACGGGCCGAAGTGATCGTGCGTGAAGGCGTTGCGCAGCGTGCGGTTGCCAGCCGTGCTCTTGCCCACGTTGTCCACGAGCCAGCGCTGGATGGTGGTCTGCGCCGGGACGCCGAAGAACGGGTGGTTCTGGAGCGTCAACAGGCGACGCCCGCCCGTGGGCGTGTAGATGCCGCCGACGCGGTTGATCTCGTGGAGGCGGTGCTTGACCTCGTCGGGGCCGAACGTGCCGTCCTCGTAGTTCCAGCCGTTGCCCGCGCCGTCCGATGAAGTCACGTCGAATTTGACGAGGTGGATGTGCTGGCCGACGATGTCGGTCGGCGTCTTCACCTGGAAGTCGTCCTGGCGGTAAATATTCGGGATCAGGTTGACGTGCTTGAAGGTGATGCAGTCTTCTTCGTTGGCGCGGAAGAAGAGCGGTTCGGGCGCGCGCTGGCCGAGCCGGATCGGATCATAGTCGCGCCACAGCGATTCGATGCGCGTCTGCGGGAAGTGCCAGCCGGCCTTGTTGATCGTCATGTCGAACTGGAACATGACGCCCTTGTAAGTCACGAGCCGTCCGCGATGGTTGACCGTGAGGGCGGGGTCGGTGCCGCCGCTGATGAAGCGATCCGTCACGCACGGGTCGGCGAAGGGCGCGCCGGCGACGGGCGGGCGGCCGTTCGTGAGGAAAAGCCCGGCCGAACCGTCCGTGCGGTAGCTGGGGTGAGTAGCTTTAGCGTGATAATTCATCGCGGCGACTTCGACGGGTTCGCCCGTCTCGCGGATTTCCTGCGCCTTGATCTCCTCGATCACTTTATTGAAACTGGTGCGCGTGTGCTCTTCGACGGTGACTTTAGCGTCGAAGATGATGTGGCGCGGCAGCCCGGCGTCGAACTCCGTGTCGAGCGGCGGGTGCGGCGGGCGATGACCCATCTTCGCGGGCACGAAGAACGGGAAGCCCGGATTGCCCGAGCCGTACACCTGCACCTGCCCGTTGACGATCTGCGCCGTCGCCTGCGGCATGGGCGGCATGACGTACTTCGCCATGTTCGTGGCCGAGCCGCCGGGTATCGGCACGATGGCCGGGATGGGCGTTCCGCGCAGGATTTCCGCGTCGGGCAAGGCGCGTGCGCCCTGCGCCGGGCGGCCGTTGAAGTCGAGCCGCGTGCCTTCCTCGAACACGTCGTGGACGCGCCAGAGTTCCCACATGCCCTGCGCGAAATGCGGGTAGAAGTGGCAGTGGAAGATCGAATCGCCGACCGTCAGGTTGCGGTTGCCACTGCCGCTGTGCGTAATCTCCAGATTGTGACCCGAACCCGGCCCGAGCGCCTGACTGTCGTTGTAAGACGAGCCTTCGCCGTCGGCAGACTTGAGCCAC
Organism: Pyrinomonadaceae bacterium; assembly: GCA_035633995.1. Lineage (GTDB taxonomy): Bacteria > Acidobacteriota > Blastocatellia > Pyrinomonadales > Pyrinomonadaceae > JAIVJZ01. Next base: position 1,895 of record DASQDV010000895.1, read on the forward strand.
TGGTGCGCGTGCAGGTGGTGTATGTGGTGCTCCTTCGGCCCGGCGTGCACGATGCGCTGCTTGACGTGGTCGCCGAGGTAGCTGTGGTGTACGTTCGACGGATCATCCGGGTAGAAGGCTTTCGTCGCCTTGAAGCCCGGCGGCGGGTTGACGAGCGTGTTCGTGCAACGCCCCTCGCGGAGCGCCGAGACCGTGCAGGGCGAGTTGGCCGGACGATCCACGACCATCGCCGGGTCGCCCACCGCCCACGCCGACAGGAAGAACTCCTCGAACAGACACTCCTTGCAATCCTTCATCGGCCCGACGCCGAGGCGGTTGGCGAGAATCTCCGAGCCGATGCCGCCCGAACCGTAGTTGATGGCGAAGGCGTCGCGCGAGCCGTGCAGCGTGAACTCCAGGTTTTCGGGGTGGCCTTCTTCAAAATGCGGGAACGCCTGCACCGCGCCGATCTCGTCGTGGTAGATGATGGTGAACTCGCGGAACGGCCAGTCGCGGTTGGGCGCGACGACGGGGATGTCCTTGAAAATGCCGGGCGCGAATTTGCCGCGATTCGGCCCCGTGATGATGGCGTTCAAATCCTGATGCACGATGATCCTGTTCTTGTTCATGATCTTCAGGATCGGCAGGCCGCGATAGCGATGCCACCACGGGTAGACGGCGTTGTAGTTGATGATCGGCTGGCCGGCGGGCGTGCGCCCGACGGTCGCCAACTGGAGTTCGTCGCGCGTCAACTGCGAGCGATACCATTCCGCGCCGCTCGGCTCGACGTTGACCGCGCCGAACAGACCGGGCGGAATCTGGCCGCCGTCGCCTTCGCCCGTCGTCGTCGCGCCCGCGCTGTACATCAGGTGGACGCCCTCTTTCATGTTCGCGTCGGCATAGAGCGTGTAGGTGGTGCGACCGCCGGGCGCGACGAGGCCGCCCGGAGGGCCGGGGTTCCTACCGACGTTCGAGCCGTCGTCGTTGATGCTGTTGACGAGTTGGAGGCCGACGACGTGGATCGAGGCGTGGCGTGTGGCGGGCTGTTCCTCGTCAACCGGACGGGGATTGAGCAAATTCTGGAAATCGATCTGCAAACAGTCGCCGACGTTCATACGCAGGACGAGCGGGCGCGGTCGCTTGTCGCCGCGCAGGCGGACGTTGCCGGGCGAAAGCCCTCTGCGCCAATCAATCGGCACGACGTTGTGGCGCAGCGCGAAGATCATGCCCTGCGGCTGCACCGCGCCGAGGCGGTTCCAGAAGAAGACCTGATCGAAGGCAACGACGCTCGCCTTGATCGTGCGCAGGCACGGCGAGCGCGTGCTCGACGCCGTGCTGTACTCGTAGCTGAGAGTGTTCGGCTCTTCATCCGACACCGGGTAGGAGCCGTCGGTGTAAGCCTTGCTCTCCATGCTCGCCTCCTTGTAATCCTGCGAGGCGTAGACCTGCTCGCTCTCCGAGGTCGGCCCGGACGAGTCCTGCACGGGCTGCTCCTCTTGAAGCAGTTCGTCGGAGATGGAGGGTTCGTCAATGCCTTGATCTTGCAGCGCCGGGTCGGGTGTCGGCTTCGGCGTCGGCTCCTCGACGGGTAGCGGGGTCGGGTCTTCGGCGGGCGGCGGCGGCCCCGGGGTCGGCTCCTCCTCGGCGGGCATCGGCATCGTCGCCGCTGAGGCCGGCTCCTCCTTGCTCGTGGCCGTGCTGGTCGTCGTCGTGGTTGACGACTTCGGCGCCGGAGACGCCGTCGGGGATGGAGTGGGGGTCGGCTTCGCCGTCTGCCCCGCAGCGCTCTGCGGCAGGGCGAACATCACGGCGGCGAGCGCCGCGCAGAAGAAGATCACGAACGACAGGAGCGTTTGACGATAGGCAGGATTTGTAGACATAAACTCACCTCTTGCGCTGATCGGGTTATCGGCCGGAGACGTGTTTAAGGAGAGTTTCGTGTGCGCGGAGGCGAATGCTGTGGCTGGCGCGCACCATCTGGAAACATCTCCCCGGAAGAGATTAAGGTTGAGCAGATGCCACAAGGTGCGCTAAGATGCGGGCTGTCCGGCGTTACATCTTTTGGCGCAGCGATGTGGCGAAAGTTGTTTACGCAAACTGTCCCCGCCGTCACCGGCAAGTGACGGCGGGGACAATATATTTACCCCAATACTGTGTTGACGTTCTCTCTCACGACGAGGTGCGGACGTTTGATCCGGTTACTGAGTGAACGGGTGCGGTCGCTCAGCGGATGATGGCTGTTGACGATAAAACTAACGAATGCTCTGACATATGGAATCTCAAGCACGGCTGATGAGATTCAGTGGTTCGGTGAGAACAGCATCGAATTTCCTTCAAGGGGTGAACGCACTTTAAACTCCGCCCGCGTTGCCTGTCAAGAATTATTTTTTAGTAACATTCTAGTTACATATTGTTGCAAAGAATTATGCAAGTCGCAAATTATTGATGCGATTGCAACATAATCGCCGCCCGCTGCAACATTAGCCGCCCCGAAATTTTTCGCGCGCGACGCCGGAGCAAAGATTCGCCCCGCCGCCTCGTCCGCCCGACCCGCGCTCCAACAAAATTCATCTCGACACGAACCGCGTCGGAGTTCGACGTGAACACGGAAAGAGTCGCTTCGTCGCCGCCGCGAATTGCAGACGCGCGTTCGGAGTGAGACGTGAGGTGTTTATGTTTCTGCCGGGCGCCCGTCCTTTTTGTGATAGGCTTGAAGCGTGATGCGTGAAGAGCAGGCACAGGCGAAAGCGGGCGCTTCGTTGCGGCGCAGGTTGTGGTGGCTCATCGCCGGTCGTTTCCTGCTGGCCGTCGCACTCTTCGGGTTGAGCCTGCTATTCGGGCGCAGCGTGGCGGCGAGCGGCGCGGGTCTTGATTCGCTTCGCAGCACGCTCACTTTCGGGCTGCTCGTACTGCTGCTCTCTGCCTGCTACGCGGTAGCGCTCCGCTTCTCGCGCGTGGGGTTGCAGTGGCAGGCCGGGGCGCAAATTTTCTTCGACGTGCTGCTCGTCACGTGGCTCACCGGAATGCGCGGCGACCTGCATTCGCCCTACGTCGCGCTCTACATCGTTATCATTTCTGTGGCGGGAATTTTTCTCGGCGTGCGCGGCGCGCTCGTCACGTCCGTCGGCTGCGCCGTGTGTTACACGTCGGTCGTGTTCGCGAGCGCGTTCGGGTGGTTACGTGTGAGTGCGGGCGATGTCGCGGCGGCCTCCGTGCCGGAAGTGATCGGGAATGTGGGCTTGCACGACATCGCCTTCTTCGTCGTCGGGCTGCTCGCCTCGCGCCTCGCCGAACGGCAGGCGCATTCCGACGTGCAACTCATCGAGGCCAAGCACGCGCTCGCAGACCTGCGCGCGCTGCACGAACGTATCGTCGAATCGATCCGCTCCGGCCTCGTGACGACCGACCTCGACGGCCTCATCTACACCTTCAACGCCGCCGCCGAAGAGATTACCGGTTACACCGCCGAAGCCTTGCGCGGGCAGGACGTGTCCATACTTTTCGGCGCGCTCAAGTTTAAGATCGAGGAGTCTTTGCGC
>DASQDV010000896.1:0-1582 GCA_035633995.1 Pyrinomonadaceae bacterium
CGCGGCGCGATTTCAAAATCCTCGACACCTCCGTCATCATCGACGGGCGCATCGCAGACATCGCCGAGGCCGGATTCCTCTCCGGCACAATCGTCATCCCGCAGTTCATCCTGCGCGAGTTGCAGCAGGTGGCCGACTCGCCCGACTCGAACAAGCGGCAGCGCGGGCGGCGCGGCCTCGACATGCTCAACCGCCTCCAGACCAACAACACGCTCGACATACAGGTCGTAGACACGGACTTTCCGGCGGTGCGCGAAGTTGATCTCAAGCTGCTCGAACTCAGCAAGCAACTCGACGCGGTGGTCGTCACCAACGATTTCAACCTGAACAAGGTGGCGCAACTGCACGGCGTCTCCATCCTCAACATCAACGAACTCGCCAACGCCCTGAAGCCCGTCGTCCTGCCCGGCGAACTGATGCGCGTCTTCATCCTCAAGGAAGGCAAGGAATACAATCAGGGCGTTGCCTATCTGGACGACGGCACGATGGTCGTCGTGGATAACGCGCGCAAGATGATCGGCAAGAACGCAGACATCTCCGTGACGAGCGTGCTGCAAACGACCGCCGGAAAAATGATCTTCGGACGGCTCTCCGAAGAGACGCACGAGAACGGCGGCGCTGGAATCCACAGCACAGACACGCGCGGCATCAACGGCCAGAACGCCGCGCGCCGTTCCTACCGCGAACCGCGCCCCCACCCGACGACGCTCGCCGCCCGCAGCATCGAGCCGGAAGAACACTGAAAGACAACGATGAAGGATGAACACGGAGCGATGAACGGAAAGACCTTTGCTTTTACTTCATCGTTCCGCGTTCGTCCTTCCGCGCTATGAACGTTGCCATCATCGTCGCCGCCGGGAAGGGCACGCGCGCCGGGGGCGAAGGGGCAAAGCAGTTTCGCGCTGTGGCGGGCGTCCCGCTCATCATCCATACGCTCAGGCAATTTGAAGAGTGCGCGGCCATCGGCGAGATCGTGCTGGTCGCGCCCGTTGACGAAGCGAATTTTCACATCTCGGCCAGCCCCTACAAGCTGGCGAAACTCGCGCGCGTCGTTGCGGGCGGCGCGACGCGCACCGAATCGGTCTGGCGCGGCCTGCAAGTTGTGGACGGCGCGGGCGCAGGCGTCATCGCCGTCCACGACGGCGTGCGCCCGTTCGTCACGCCCGAAGAGATCGAGCGCACGGTGCGTGCCGCCGCAGAGTCGGGCGCAGCCGTCCTGTGCGCGCCTGTCACAGATACGATCAAGGTCTGCGAAGACGGGCGCATCGCGCACACGCTGCCGCGCGAGAGCCTGCGCCGCGCGCTGACGCCTCAGTGCTTTCGTTATGAACTGCTCCGGCGAGTTTACGAAAAAGCCCTCGCCGACGGGACGGAAGCGACGGACGACAGCGCGCTCGTCGAACGCTTCGGCGCGCAGCAGGTCGCGGTCGTCGAAGGCAACACCCGCAACATCAAGATCACGCGCCCCGAAGATTTCGCGCTCGCGGAAATATTACTGAAAGAAAACCGTCAGTAGTCAGTAGTCCGTTGCCAGTTGTTTGTGCGGGTATCGTAAGTCGCTAAAAATTCAGATTGAACAACT
>DASQDV010000897.1:0-17815 GCA_035633995.1 Pyrinomonadaceae bacterium
TCGGCCATCCCGCGCCAGTCGCCGGTGTTGCGGAAGTGGCTGAGCGCGCGTTGCGAGTTGTCGCGCGCAATCGGGTACTCGTTGATGTGGCGATAGACGCGCGCCATCGCGATGTAGATGGCGCCGAGTTGTGCGCTCGAAGCGTTTTCGGTCGCCTCGCGCAGCGTCGCGTTCAGGAGCGCGATGGCCTTCGGGTGATAGCCCGTGTAATTGTAGGCGAGGCCGAGTTGGACGCGGACGAAGACGGAGGTTTCCGTGTCGAGTCCGGCGCGCGCCTGCGGGTCTTCGTAGAGTTGCACGGCGGCCAGCGAATCGGGGTGACGCCCCTGCGTCTCCAGCGAGACGGAGAGCATGTAGCGCGCCTGCGCGAGCAGTTCCTCGTCGTCGCGCGCGGCCTGAATGATGTGGCGCAGGTGCGCTTCGGCTTCGTTGGCCTGTCCCCCGTCGAGCAGTTCGCGCGTGGATTCGATTTCCGCCGCGAGCGACGCGTGCGCGGCGCTGGCGCGTGCGCGCACGCGCCGACGCGCCTCGGACAAGTTGACGACGCCCGCTGCCTTCGCGTGCGTCTCCGGCTCATCGCCGCCGTTTTGGGAACGCGTATTCATGTGATAGGGCGCAAGAGCGAAGGAAACACTACGGGTGCTCTTTTGCTGCGGTTAAAACGTTATCGGGTGGATAAGGAGTCTGCTACTGGCCTTCGAGTTGCACTACTCAAGAACAGTCCTAAAGGCTTGTACATTCCAGAATTTAACAGACCTGACGGGGCATGACAAGTGACAAGTGACGGGTGACGAAAAAAGAGGTGAATCGGGGATGGCGAACCGTCTATAGAAAGAAGCTGTCTTCATCTATTCACGATTTACGATTCACGATCTACACGTCTTCTTTCGTCGCATCACCTGTCACCCGTCACTGTTTTTTTGTGGCAGAGGCTTTGACGTTTAAGTTAAAGTATTGTATTGAGCAATCAAAGTTGAAGCGAGATTTAACCGGCGCGGTCGTCTTTCGCGCGTTGACTGGCGGTAAGAAGCGAAAAACGTTTATCGTCTGTGCGATACGCCGCGCGAAAGAGGCGGCAGGCCGCCGGGTGTTTTATCGAATCTAGTTTGTCGAATCAAAGGGGACACAGGTTGACGGTTCGCCTGCCTCTTTAACGGGAGTTGCTGATGGCTACTGTGACAGCCCCGCCGAAACGAAATCTCGGCCCTTTCAAGCGCTGGCTGTTCAAAGGCGTCGAAGAGATGGAGGGGCCGCACGAGCGGGAAGGGCAGCATCACACGCATCCCTGGTGGAAAGTGATGTGCTTGACGGGCGTGGATTATTTCTCCACGCTCGGCTATCAACCCGGCATCGCCTTCCTCGCCGCCGGGGCGCTCGCTCCAATCGCGACGCTCGTGCTGGTGGTGCTGACGCTTTTCGGCGCGCTGCCGATGTATAACCGCGTCGCCGCCGAAAGCCCGCACGGCGACGGCTCGATCTCGATGCTGGAGAATTTGCTCTCGCGCTGGAAGGGCAAACTCTTCGTGCTCGCCCTGCTCGGCTTCGCGGCCACGAGTTTCATCATCACCATCACGCTCTCCGCCGCCGACGCCGCCGTCCACGTCATAGACAACCCTTTCACGCCACAATTTTTTCATCACCATCAGGTCGGCGTTACGCTCTTTATGATCGCGGCGCTCGGCGCGGTGTTCCTCAAAGGATTCAAAGAGGCCATCGGCATCGCCGTCGTGATCGTCGTCGTCTACATCCTGCTCAACGTGATCGTGCTCGGCGTGGGGTTTTATCAACTGGCAAGGCAGCCGCATCTCATCGTCAACTGGAAAGACGCATTGCTCGGCGGCTACAGTAACCCCGTGATGATGATCGCCGCCGCGCTGTTCGTCTTCCCTAAACTCGCGCTCGGACTCTCCGGCTTCGAGACGGGCGTGGTCGTGATGCCGCTGGTCGAGGGCGAGCCGGGCGACAACAGGCAGAAGCCTGCGGGGCGCATCAACAACACGCGGAAGCTGTTGAAGGCCGCCGCGCTGATCATGAGCGTGCTGCTCATCGCGAGCAGCATCGTCGTCACGACGCTCATTCCGGCGGAAGCGTTCCGGCCGGAGACGGCCACGCAGCCTGCGGGCGAGGCGAGCGGACGCGCGCTGGCCTACCTGGCGCACACCTTCCTCGGCGACATCTTCGGCACGGTCTACGACGTGAGCACGATCCTGATCCTCTGGTTCGCAGGGTCGTCGGCGCTGGCCGGACTGCTGAACATCGTGCCGCGTTATCTTCCGCGTTACGGCATGGCTCCCAACTGGGCGAAGGCGACGCGCCCGCTCGTCATCGTCTTCACGATCATCTGCTTCGCCGTGACGGCGCTCTTCAAGGCGAACGTCGAGGCGCAGGGCGGGGCTTACGCGACGGGCGTGCTGGCCTTGATGAGTTCGGCGGCGATTGCGGTGGCGCTCTCCGTCTGGCGCGAGGGCAGCAAGTGGCGCTGGGCGTTTCTGCTGATCGCGCTCGTCTTCGTCTACACCACTGTCGTCAACATCATAGAGCAGCCGGAAGGACTCAAGATCGCGTCGTTCTTCATCGGCTTCATTATCCTCGTCTCGCTCATCTCGCGCGTCTCGCGCACGACCGAGTTGCGCGTGGAGCGAGTGGAACTGGACGAGACGGCGCGCGCCTTCGTCGAAGAAGCCGAACGGCGCGGCGAGATACGCATCGTGACGAACCGTTGCGACCGGGGCGACGTGAGCGAGTACGAATTCAAGGAGAGAGAGAAACGCGCCGATAATCACATCCCGACGCGCGACCCGGTGCTTTTCTTCGAGGTCAAGCCCGGCGATGCTTCGGAGTTTGCGGGCGTGCTCAGGGTGACGGGCGCGGACGTTGAAGGCTATCACGTGCTGCGCGCGGAGAGTCCCGCCGTGCCGAACGCCATCGCCGCTTTCCTGTTGTACCTGAGAGACACGACGGGCAAAGTGCCGCATGTCTATTTCGGTTGGAGCGAGGGCAACCCGCTGGCCTACCTCTTCAAGTACGTGGCCTTCGGCGAGGGCGACACCGCGCCCGTCACGCACGAAGTTTTGCGGCAGGCGGAGGAAGACCCGGAGAAGCGTCCGGTCGTCCACGTCGGCGGCTGAGGAACTTGATCGGCGGTTGCTTTACGACACGCACAGGCGTAACATTCGCGACGTTGAAAATTTGTCTGCCGAAGTTGTTCACCGCGTTGCAAAACGCGAGAGGGACAACACGGGGGAACCAACGTTTCGCTCTAGAGCGAGACACGGGGCGCATCGTGAGCGTTCGACTCCAAAAGGGTCGGACACTGGCGAAGGATACTTCCAAATCCCAGCCCGTCAGCTAACCTCGTAGGCTTAACAGGGAAGGGCAACTCCGCGCACGCACATCTGAAAGGCGCAGGGCTTCATGCTCTGCGCCTTTTGCTGTCTGGCGCGGACACGGTGTAAGGAGTTTCAATGTCCACTCAAACGTTTTTGCCGGGAGGTTCGCGAAAGAATTTTAAGCAATGGTTACTCAAAGGCCACGTCGAAGAGATGGAGGGGCCGCACGAGCGGGAAGGGCAGCATCACACGCATCCCTGGTGGAAAGTGATGTGCTTGACGGGCGTGGACTACTTCTCCACGCTCGGCTATCAACCCGGCATCGCCTTCCTCGCCGCCGGGGCGCTCTCGCCCATCGCCACCTTGATCCTCGTCTCGCTGACGCTCTTCGGCGCGCTCCCCATCTACGGGCGCGTCGCCGCCGAAAGCCCGCACGGTGAAGGCTCGATCTCGATGCTCGAAAACTTGCTGGCGCGCTGGAAGGGCAAACTCTTCGTGCTCGTCCTGCTCGGTTTCGTCGCCACCGATTTCGTCATCACCATCACGCTCTCCGCCGCCGACGCCACGGCGCACATCCTCGAAAACCCTTACGCCGAGCGTTACAACATGCTCGATCATCCGGTCGTCATCACGCTCATGCTGGTCGCGGTGCTCGGCGCGGTCTTTCTCAAAGGATTCAAAGAGGCCATCGGCATCGCCGTCGTCCTCGTCGTCGCATACCTCGCGCTGAACACGGTCGTCATCGGGCGCGGCATCTTAGAAGTTGCGACGCATCCCGAATACCTGCCGCGCTGGCGCGACGCGCTCTACACGGCGCACGCCAACCCGTTGATGATGCTTCTGGCAGCGCTGTTCGTCTTCCCGAAACTCGCGCTCGGACTCTCCGGCTTCGAGACGGGCGTGGCCGTCATGCCGCTCGTCAAAGGCGACGGCGAGGACACGGAGAAGAATCCTGCGGGGCGCATCCGCGACACGCGCAAACTCTTGCGGACAGCCGCCCTCATCATGAGCGTGATGCTCATCACGAGTAGTTTCGTGACCGCGCTTGTGATCCCTGCGGAAGCGTTTCAGCCCGCGACGGCGACCGCCCCGCGCGGCGAAGCCAACGGGCGCGCGCTCGCCTACCTCGCGCACCATTTCTTCGGCGACGCCTTCGGCACCGTCTACGACGTGAGCACGATCCTGATCCTCTGGTTCGCGGGCGCGTCGGCGCTGGCCGGACTGCTGAACATCGTGCCGCGTTATCTTCCGCGCTACGGCATGGCTCCCGATTGGGCGCGCGCCACGCGCCCGCTCGTACTCGTCTTCACGACGGTCGCCTTCGCCGTCACGATCATCTTCAAGGCGGACGTTGACGCGCAGGGCGGGGCTTACGCGACGGGCGTGCTGGTCTTGATGACCTCGGCGGCCTTCGCCGTGATGCTCTCCGCGCGCCGCCGGGGGGCGAAGCGTTGGGCGCTGGCCTTTCTCGTCATCGCGCTCGTGTTCGGCTACACCACCGTCGTCAACGTCTTCGAGCGACCCGAAGGCTTCAAGATCGCCTCGATCTTCATCGGCGCCATCGTCGTCGCGTCGCTCGTCTCGCGCGTGTGGCGCACGACCGAGTTGCGCGTCGTCGAGTTGAGTCTGGACGAGAAGGCGCGGGAGTTTATCGAAGAGGCGGGGAGGCGCGGCGACGTGCGCATCGTCGCCAACCGGCGCGACCGGGGCGACGTGAACGAGTACATGTTGAAGGAGCGGGAGAAGCGCGCGGGTAATCATATCCCGGCGCGCGATGCGGTGCTGTTCTTCGAGGTCAAGCCGGGCGACGCTTCGGAGTTTTCCGAGAAGTTGAAAGTGCGCGGCGTGGAGTTGGACGGCTACCGCGTGCTGCGCACGAAAAGCCCCGCCGTGCCGAACGCTATCGCGGCCTTTCTCCTGCATGTGCGCGACAGGACGGGGAAAGTGCCGCACATCTATTTCGGTTGGAGCGAGGGCAACCCGCTGGCCTACCTCTTCAAGTACGTGGCCTTCGGCGAGGGTGACACCGCCCCCGTCACGCACGAAGTCCTGCGGCAGGCGGAGAAAAACCCGAAGCGTCGCCCGGTGGTACACGTCGGCGGATGAAGACGCGGCCGCACGTCCGTAGATTATTCCGGCGTGGTGTCAGGTAGAACACACACGGACGAGGCCGCACGCTTCCGTCGCGGCGGCGAATGTGTGTGCGGCAAGTTGTCTGTCGGGGGTTTAGTCTACGACGTTTAGAGTCGGCTGCTGCTGTCGTCCTGCGTCTCTGCGCCGCCACGACTTGCGAGGAAGCAAGAGCGGCAGAAGACCGGGCGACCCTGCGAGGGATAAAAGGGCACGGTCGTCTGTTGACCGCACTGCGCGCAGTTGACGGAAACTTCGATGCGCTGGCGCACGCCCGAAGCCTGCGCGGCGGCGATGGCGGCCAGACGCTCGTTCTTGGCCTGCTTACAGGGCTTGCAGCGTTTCGGTTCGTTCTTCAGACCCTTATCGTGAAAGAAAACCTGTTCGCCGCCCGTCCAGATGAAATCTTCGTTACAGTCAACACAGCGAATGTTGCGATCCTGAAATTCGGTCTCGGCGTGACTCCACTCTCCATTCGTTTTGCCGGTTGCTTGAGCTTGTGACATGTTCAATAACCCCCCACGGATGTGCTCCCCGGAGTCCGACGTTTGGTGGGAAAAGTCGCTCGAAGGAAGATTAAATTTTTTGAGGCGGAGTCTCGCGTTAAAGACTTGCGCCCGATCTATGCTTAAAAGGTCATGCCCGCCGCTCGTCGTCAAACTCTACAGAGTCGCCCGACATTGACCCGATTACTGTGCAAAGTATAACTATCACGAAACTGTGTCAAGGTTTTCCGGGCACACTCGGCATACAACTCCGGCGGGCTGTCTTGACAGTGCATTCGCGCCGTGCCAGCATCCGCGCGTTCACGGATCAATTCGTCTCGGCAGCTCGAAGCTAATTTACCGTCTATGAAGATTCTGGTCGTCGGTTCGGGCGGGCGCGAACACGCGCTCTGCCACGCTCTGAAGAGAACTTCCGTTCGTCCCGTCGAACTCTATTGCGCGCCCGGCAGCGACGCCATCGCGGAACTGGCGCGACGCGTTCCGACGAGCGCCACGGACGTTGCCGCGCTCGCCTCGTTCGCCGAGACGGAACAAATCGCGCTCACGATTGTCGGCGGCGAAGCGCCGCTCGCCGCCGGACTCGCAGACGAATTCGAGCGGCGCGGACTCGCCATCGCAGGCCCGCGCGCCGAAGCCGCGCGGCTGGAATCGAGCAAAGCCTACGCAAAAGAGTTCATGGCGCGGCACCGGATTCCGACGGCGCGTTTCCGCGTCGCGGCGAGCGCGGCGGAGGCGCGCGAGATTTTGCTCGGCGGCGAGTTCGGCGGTGAAGAGTCGCCCGTCGTCGTCAAGGCCGATGGACTCGCGGCGGGCAAGGGCGTCGTCGTGGCCGCCGGGCGCGCAGAGGCTTTGCAGGCAATCGCCGAATTGATGGAGGGCGGGCGCGTCGGGGCAGAGGCCGCGCGCCGCGTCGTCATCGAAGAAGCGTTAAACGGCCCCGAAGCCTCGCTGTTATTCTGGACGGACGGCACGGATTACGCGCTGATGCCGCCCGCGCGCGATCACAAACGCATCGGCGAAGGCGACACCGGCGCGAACACGGGCGGCATGGGCGCGATCACTTCCGCAGACGTGCTCGACGCTGAGACTCAGGCGCGCGTCCGTAGCGAAATTGTCGAACCGACGCTCGCCGGTCTTCGCGCCGACGGGCTGGAATTTCGCGGCGTCATCTTCGTCGGGCTGATGCTGACGCCCGACGGCGCGCGGGTTCTCGAATACAACGTGCGTTTCGGCGACCCGGAAGCGCAGGCCATCCTCGTGCGTTTGGAAAGCGACCTCGTGGAAATTTTTGAAGCCGTCGCGCACAGGAACCTGCGCGGCGCGCGCCTTCTTTGGTCTGACGACGCCTCGGCCTGCGTCGTCCTCGCCGCGCGCGGCTATCCCGAACAGCCTGAGACGGGCGCGCGCATCGAAGGCTTGCCGGAAGCCGCGCGCGTGCCTTCCGTCCAACTCTTCCACGCCGGAACGACGCGCGCCGCCGACGGCTCCTGGCACACTGCGGGCGGGCGCGTCCTCGGCGTCACCTCGCGCGCCCCGACGCTCGACGGCGCGCTCGAACGCTGCTACGAAGCCGCCGGGCACATAAGCTGGGACGGGATGCAATACCGCCGCGACATCGGAAGATTTAGTAAACAGTGAGCAGCAAGCAGTGAGCGGTGAGCGGAAAGCGGGCGAAGGGCAACAGTCCGCCCTGTTTTTACTGCTTACTGCTCACCGCTTACTGCTCACTTTCTGGCGGCTCTAGTCTGCCGCCCGCGACTCCTGCTATACTCGGCTCTCGGAGCGGAATCGCCGCGAAAATGAACCGCAAGGTGCGCGCTTACGTACTAACAATGTCGCGCAGCGTGTACGGCGGCACGGAAAGTTTGGCAGCACCGGCGACCGTTCGAAGCGGGTGCGCCCAGTAAGGAGCCGGAGGAGCAGAAAGATGTCATCGTGGAGCAGGTTCAAGCGTTCTTTGCGCGCGTTGTTCGGCGGTCTGATCGAAAAGACCGAAGACCCGGAGATGATTCTCAACCAAACGATCCGCGAGATGCGCGACCGCGTGCCCGAACTCAACAACTCGGTCGCGCAGGTGATGGCGACCGAGCGCCTGCTCGCCAAGAGCAAGGAACGACTCGAAGGGCAGGTCGTCGATCTCGACTCGAAGATCAAAGCGTCCATCAAACTCGGGCGCGACGACATCGCCACCGCCTACATCGGCCAGCTCCAGCAAGCGCAACTCGACCTCAATAAAACCGGCCAGCAACTACAGCACGCCGAGATGGCATCCAAGCAGGCGCTCAAGGCGCGCGACAATTACATGCTTCAGATGCAGCAACGCACCGCCGAAGCGATGCAGTTGATCAACCAGTCGAAGCAGGCGAAGTTGCAGGAGCAACTCGCGCAGACGATGGAGACGTTCCAACTCGGCGACGACGCTTCGACCTTCGGCGAGATGCGCGACAAGATCGACCGCCGCTCCGCCGCCGCCGAAGCCAAGATGCAACTCGGCGCGGCCTCCGTCGATTCGCAGATGCAGGACATCGAGCGCGAGGCGTTGGACATGCAGTTGCAGGACAAGTTGCTCGAATACAAGCAGGGCATGGGTCTCTTGCCGAGTTCGACCACCAAGCAACAGGGCGCGCTTCCGGCGGCGGGCGAGGATCGCGGCTGAGCGTTCGACGATAAACTTTGACAGCAGACAGTGACTTTGGCAGTAGTCGTTATGGCGGACATCAAAAAGGTAGACCTCCAATACTTGAAAGAGGCAGTCAAGGAACCCGTCAACTTCTGGGGCATGGCGGGCTTCGCCGTCGCGGCGGCCTACACCGGCTCGATCATCCCGCTCGGCGCGGCGCTCGTCGCCGAAGGCTTGTATCTCGCCACCGTCCCGGCCAACGCGCTCTACCGACGCCTCGTTGACACGCGCACCAAGAAACAGCTTTTCGAGATGCGCCGCCGCCAGCGCGAGAAGTTGATCGAAACTTTCGACCCGCGCGAGCGCGAAGCCGTGCTTTATTTGAAGTGGTTGAAGAAACAGATTTTCGACAACTACACGAAGTTTACCGGCGCGAAGGAAGTGCCGACGAACATCCAGAGCCTCGAACAACGCTGGGAAGATTTCGTTGACCTGCTCGACGTTTACCGCCGCCGCAAGAACCACCTGCGCTCGATCAACCGGCAGGCCGTGCAGAACCAACTGACGCAGGCCGAACGCTCCGTCGAGAACGCGCCCGACGAGCGCGCGCGCCGCATCCAGCAGGCCAACGTCGAAATCCTCAAGCGCAGGCTCGCGGCCTTCGGCGACCTCGAACGCTCCGTGAAACTGGTCGAAGGGCAGTTGCAATCCATCGAAAACTTCTTTGGCCTCGTCAACGATCAGGTCGTGACGCTGCCGACGCCCGAACGCGTCTCGGCGCTCGACTTCGAGCAACTGAGCGACTCCATCGCCATGACCAAGCAGATGCTCGAAGAGACCTCCGACGTGCTCGGCACGCTCGACGATCACAACCGCCAGGCGGGGAACTACGACATGCTCGTCTCGAAACAATAAAGCGAAAACAGGCAGCGACAAAAATTAAAGGCCGCCGGAGAAATATATTTCTCCGGCGGCCTTTAATTTTTATCGCGCTTAACAAGCGAGCCGTTTACTCTCCGCCGCCCACCGTTTGCTGTTCACGGCGCGCCGCCAGAATTTCTTCGAGCGCCGCTTCGTCCAAACGGTAAGTCTCGTTGCAGAAGTGGCAGGTCATCGCCGCGCCCCTGTCTTCGCGCAGGATCGTCTCCAACTCCGCCGCATCAATCGAAGAGATCAGAGAGACGGCGCGTTCGTGCGAACACGTGCAGGCGAAGCTGACGGGCTTCTCCTCCAACACCTCGAAGGGAATCGCGCCGAGCGCGGCACGCAGCATATCTACGGGGCGCGCACCCTCTCGGATCATGGTCGTCGTGTGCGGCCCGCGCCGGATGGCGTCTTCGACCGCCTCGATGATCTGAGCGTCCGCGCCCGGCAGTACCTGTATCATCAAGCCGCCCGCCGCCGCCGCGTAGGTCTCGCCCGTTTCGCGCGCGCGCATGTAGACGCCGAGCGTCACCGCCGACGGAATCTGTTCCGACTTGGCGAGATAATAGGCGAAGTCTTCGCCGAGTTCGCCCGACACGATGGGAACCGAACCGCGATACGGGTCTGTGTACAAACCGATCTCGTAGCCCGACTCATACGTAACGTAAAACATCCCGTTGCCGACGACGGAACTCACGTCGAACTTGCCGCGCCCGTTCAAGTCGGGATTCGCCGCCGGGTTGCGCGCGTAACCGCGCACCTGCCCGCGCGCGTTCGCTTCCACCGTGATGCCGCCGACCGCCCCGTCGCAGACGATCTGCACCGTCAGGCGATCCAGTTCCTTGAGTCCTGCGCCGAGCAGGAGTGCGCCCGTCAACGTGCGACCGAGCGCCGCAGACACCGTCGGCGAAGTCTGATGACGCGCGACCGCTTCGGCCACGAGGTTCGTCGTTACCGCCGCCATGCAGCGCACGCCGCCGTCTGCGGCGGTCGCGCGCACGAGCATATCCGTGTTCATGTTTTGTTCTTCGCTCAAGTTTCCGCCCCTCGTAATTATGCTCTCAACTATCGTTCTTGACAAAAAAAACCTCTGACCGAGTGGCTTTTAACCGCCGGGTCGTTTGTTCCGTTCCAGTTGCCGTCCTTCGCCGTGCGTAAAAATTTTTTTGGCCTCGTCAGGGTCGTCAATTATTCCGGCGCGAGGCGGCAAAAAGAACTGTTTTGATGCTTTAAAACGGCCTAAAGTTGGGTTAAGGTAAACTCTTAAAGTGTCCACGATATTCCGCTGAAAAGAAAACTTGATACAATATGTTGGGGCTGGGTATTGACAGCCCCCCAGCGGCTATGTATACTGCGCTCCGCTTGATGACGAGAACGTCAGAAGGCCGAAACGCCGCGACTCCCGGGGCTCGTTCGGCAAGGAAATCTTTCGCTTAACGTTCAAGCCAGCCGCAGTTTCCGATAACACTTTGATAAACGGCGCGCCCCGTGCAGCCCGCGCCGCAGCCGTCATGCACAGACAGGACTCGCGCGCCCAAAAATGCAGCGCGGGAAAGGCGAATTAGAAGATGAGTACAGTGATCGAGCCGAATGCCCCGCAAGGTAATCCGATTCCCGCCAAGTCCGCCCGCCGCGCCTCGAAGCAGAGCATCGAACTTGGCCTCAACGCACGCAAGGTCATCAGCAAACGCTATTCGCTGAAGGACGCGAAAGGGAATCCGATTGAAGAGTGGCCGGACGTGGTGCGCCGCGTCGTCGGCCATGTGAGCCTCGCGGAGACCGACTCGGAGAAGCGCGACGAATTCTACAGCCGCATGTCCGAGATCATGCTGCGGCGCGAGTTCGTCCCCAACACGCCGTGCCTCGTCAACGCCGGTAAGCCCAACGGCCAGCTCGCCGCCTGCTTCGTCCTCGACGTGCCCGACTCCATCGCCGGCATTATGAAGACCGCCACCGATGCCGCCATCATTCACCAGACGGGCGGCGGCACGGGCTTCACGTTCGAGAAGTTGCGCCCCGTCGGCGCGATGGTGCGCTCGACGCACGGCGTCGCCTCCGGCCCGGTCTCGTTCATGAACATCTTCAACACGACGACCGACACGGTGAAACAGGGCGGCGTGCGTCGCGGCGCGAACATGGGCATCATGCGCGTCGATCATCCAGACCTCCTGCGCTTCATCCACGCGAAAAACGATCAGACCAGCCTGACCAACTTCAACATCTCCGTCACCGTGACGGACAAGTTCTTCGACGCGGTGGAGCGGAAGGAATGGTATCAACTCAGTTTCGACGGCGAGCCCTGGACTGAGCCGGTCTTCGATCCGGTGGCGAACGGCGACTACGCGCTCTATCGTCGCCCGGACGGTTCGACCGTCACCTTCCGCGACAAGGCATCTTTCTCGACGCTAGACCTCGCGGGCACGACGCGCGAAGAACCGCCGCGCCCCGGCATGGTCTATGCGCCCGACATCTGGAATCGCATCGTCGCCTCCGCGCACCGCTATGCCGAGCCGGGCGTCATCTTCATTGACGAAGTGAACCGCCACAACCACATGATCAAAAGTATGGGGCCGATCTACGCGACGAACCCGTGCGCCGAGCAAGCCCTGCACTTCAACAACTCCTGCAACCTCGGCTCGGTTGACGTGGCGAAGTTCTACGACCCGGTCGAGCGCGTTGACTGGGAAGCGCTCGGAGAGACGATTCGCTGGAGCACACGCTTTCTCGACAACGTGATCGACGTGTGCGCGTGGCCGCTGCCGGAGATTGACGATGTGGTGAAGCGCACGCGCCCCGTCGGCCTCGGCGTGATGGGCTTCGCAGACCTCTGCCTGCAACTCGAAATCTCTTACGGCTCGCCCGAATCAATTGACTTCATGGACGAGTTGATGAGTTTCGTCAGGCGCGAAGCATGGATGGAGTCGTGTCGTCTGGGCGCGGAGCGCGGCGTGTTCCCGGAATATCAACCGAACAAAGAAGCCTACGATAAGTTCCTGCGCGACGACATCGGCATCCCCGCAGACATGCTGACGCCGCGCAACTACGAGACGACGACGATTGCGCCGACGGGCACGATCTCGCTCGTCGCGGAAACTTCTTCCGGCATCGAGCCGAACTTCTCCTGGGCTTACGTCCGCCAGGACACGCTCGGCAAACGCACCTACGTGCACACGCTCGCCGCGCGCGCGCTGGGGCTGGAAGTTGACCAGACGGATCAGGCTTCGATTGATTACGCCTCCGAGTACGTCGTCGAGCACGAGCGCGACCTGCCCGATTATTTCATCTCGGCCATGTCCATCAGCGCCGAACAGCACATACACGTGCTCGCCGCCGCGCAGCGCCACGTGGACAACGGCGTCTCCAAAACTTGCAACGGCGCGTCGGACGACACAATCGAGTCGGTTGATCGGCTCTACCGCCTGGGACGCGAACTCGGCTGCAAGGCCGTCAGTTATTACCGCGACGGCTCGCGCGAGTCGCAGGTGCTCTCCAGCATGAAGGGCGCGGAGCCGAAGGGCGAGGTCGCCTGCGATCCGGCCATCGTCACGGAAGCCGCAAGTATGGAGACCGTCGCGGATGAATCAAACGCGAGCGAGACTGCCGCCGCTGCCGTCGCCGTGGCGACGCCGCGCGTTTCAACGTCCGCGAATGCTGCGACAGCGACGACGCAGCCGATCCAGATCGAACGCCCGCGCGAATTGCAGGGCGCAACGTGGCGCATCCCCTTCGACGGGCAGAATCTTTACGTCACCGTCAACCACGACGGGCGCATGATCCTCGAAGTCTTCGCCACCGGCCCGATTTCAGGCGGCGTCGGCCTGCTGGCCTCGAAGATGCTGCGCGGCGGGTTCGACGACCGCGAAGTCGCACGCAGCCTCAACAAAGTTATCGGCACGCACTCCGTCTGGTTCAACGAGCGTCTCCTGACCAGCCCCGAACAGGCCGTCGCCGAGTGTCTTCTCCTGACGAGCCGTCGCCTGCAAAATCAACCCGATTCGGCACGCGCCCTCGCCTACGCGCAGACAACAGCGGCGACGGCGGGCGCGGAAGCCCCCGCGCAGGCGAAGACCAACACCAATTACTCGCTGATCAGCGAATGCCCGGAGTGTCGCGGCCAACTCGAACACGCCTCCGGCTGCGACTTCTGCCGCGACTGCGGGTACTCGAAGTGCAAGTAACTGCCTGGTGAGCTTCTACTGTGCAAAGTGGAGAGCGGATGTAAACGCCGGGTGAGTTAATCAGTACAAGGGATATAAAATCGGCCTCGAACCAGACAGATGGTTTCGAGGCCGATTTGTTTCTTCTAAACTACGCGTACCCAAATGGGATTCGACCTTACAGACTCCATCGTCCGGCAACTGGCTGCCGGCTGTCCGTGCGTTCCGGCATGATGCTCCGGCGAGGCGGTGCCGCGCTCGAACTTTTACGTTATGAAATTTGCTGAAATAGAAACAGCCCGTCTTCACCTGCGTCCCCTGACGATGGATGATGCGGACGACATTCACAGGCTCTGGATTGACCCGCAAGTGCGCAAGTATCTGTGGGACGACGAGGTGATTCCGGAAGAACGCGCGGCGTCAATTGTCAGCGACAGTCTCATATCTTTTGCGGACAATGGCTTTGGCCTGTGGGGTGTATTCCCACTCGGGAGACATGCCCTGATCGGTTTCTGTGGGTTCTGGTTCTTTCACGACCCACCGCAGTTGCAGCTTCTTTACGGAATTACGCCGGAGGAATGGGGCAAAGGACTTGCCACGGAAGCCGCGAGAGCGATGATCGGTTATGGTTTCGCAGAACTCGGTTTCGAGCGTATCGAGGCAAGCACCGATGCGGCGAACGCGGCTTCGATACGTGTGCTGGAAAAAGCAGGCATGGTATATGAGAAGCGCATCGTCGAAGGTGAAGCCGATACGGTCTACTACGCGGTCAGGCGAGAGACGCGCCCTCCGGCGGAATCATAATACCTTGTAGGGCGAGCATGACGCGTTAACGAGGCCGAACGCGACGAGCAGAGACTTCACGCGCAAGCCGCGTATTGCAAGTTCGGTTTCGAAGATCACGAACGGTACCTGTTGACGAAGCGGGTCGCCCGTTGAACGGTTCCTGCGGCAGGCGAGGATGACATACGCGATTCCGGCGCTGGGGCGTCCGAATCGTCCGGTCAAAACTTTACCAGCCCGCCGTTTATGTTTAAAATCCGCCTATCTCTGCGTAAGTCACCTCATCCTACCGATTCTTTGAAAGGAGTGAACATGGCGAAAGAAACCTCTCTTGAAGTTGGACAATATGGCACACCGTCATGGGCGTTTAATCGTTTGCGCGAGGATGCGTTCGTCCAGTTGATGACGATCTGGCATCCGTGCAATATCAGGGCTTGAAACCGGAAGATTGCGAGCGCGTGAAAATAGCACTGGCGAAGGCCGTTAACTGTGCGACGGCAATTCCCGACGGGTCGTTTTTTACAAAGCCCATCTGGCAGAGGATCAAAGCTTTTGAGATAACCTATCACTCTTGGAACGAGCCTAAAGGTGCCGATCCTTTTGCTGTAGAGCATCGCCAAAAAGAGCTTGAACGCTTACGCAAGCTGCGGCATAAACTGGCAAAAACCACACGTAAAAATCTGGCCGTGCTGGACAAGGAGCTGGATATTAAGCTGGTGGAAGATGTCTATCAGGCGCTGAGCAACCTTGTCACTTCAGCCCCGGAAACATTCAAAAATGTTGCTCGTGCGCTTGAGCGATTCAGTAAGGCAGGGGCGTAGGCTCTGCCCGTCGCCGCCGCCGCACAACAACTCATGCGAGCCGACCGCGAGATTAGCGTGAGCTTCATGTTCAACCTGTTCGCGTGCGCCTCGGTGTGCGCGGCGGCTCGATTCCGGCGCGATACGGTTTGGCTGCGCCTGCTCTCTTTGACATCAGAGGTTTGAGGCGATAACTTCTCCTTACTCACCGAAAATTGATTCCGAAGGAGAGGACTGTTTAATAATTTATGTCGAAGAGTGGTCATAAGGGCATCAGCCGCATTGATTGCCCGGAGAGAAAGACGGTCGGTTGGTATGTGAGGGTGAGATTAAAGAATGTCACCAAGTCGAAATTCTTCAGCGATAGCATTCATGGAGGAAAAGAGGCAGCCCTTGAGCAGGCCGTCGAGTGTCGCAACCGGCTGGAGAAGGAGTTGGGCAAGCCGCGCACGGATTGGGTCGTCGTCGGCAATAATCCGCGCAATAAGAGCGGCGTGGTCGGCGTCCGCCGGGCGGTCAAGAAGTACAAGGGGAAAGACGGCAAGGTTTACCTGAACGAGGTCTATCAAGTGTCCTGGCACGCCGGGAGAGAAAAGAAGGGGCAAACGTGCGTCTCCATCAGAAAGTATGGTGAGGCGGGAGCCTTTCGCCGGGCGTGTGCGATCCGGCGGCAGAAAGAGGAAGAGATGTACGGGCAGGTCGTAGTCAGCAAGTGGGCAGAGACTTTGGGTAAGGTGTGCGCGGCCTGAGGCACGGCATCACCCGCTACACAGAGAGCGACGCGGCGGGCAAGTTAACGATTAAGAGAACTGATGATTCGCAGACGGGCGCACAGGATTGTCAGTTCGCATCGTTTACACTTGCCCGCCGTCTCCTTTTTTCCAGACGATAGAGTACCGCCAGAACAGGTGTCTGCTCACCAGCGCGCCGGGCAGGACGCGCGCGCAAATTTTCCTGATCTGCGGTAACGTCGGATAGGTGTCCGTTTTGCCATGTTCGGCGTATGCCTCGCGCACTTCCTTCGCCGGTCTCGGCCTTCCGGTTTTTATCAACGTGAGAAGTAGATTCGCGGGATAAGCGATGCCGTCAAAAATCAGATCGGTCAGGTCAGAGCGTTGATAGAGGTCTAGGCAGACGAAGACGCCTCCGGGCTTCAAAGCCTTTCTTATTTTTCTCAGAATAGTCTCGATTGGTAAATGATGGATGGTAGTCAGCGTCGCTATACAATCGAACTGATCATCGGGGAGATGATGTGTCATCACATCGCCCGCGACGAAATCAATGTTCGGATAAGGTTTCGCGCGTTCCCGCGCGAGGCGAATCATCTGCGGGGACAAATCCAGGGCGAGAACCCTTTCGGCACGCCCGGCAAGCAAGCGGGAGAATTCCCCTGTGCCGCAACCGATTTCAAGAATTTGCCCGCAATGCGCTGGAATCCGGCCTATCAAATATTCGTGATAATGCGCGTTATGATTCCAGTGTTCGTTTGAGAGCAGGGCGATCCGATCAAAATCGGACTGAATTGATTCCAGCGTTTGTCTTGACCCGCTCACAGCCTTTCCTTCTCCGGCATGACCGCCTTGCGACCTGACAAGTTATTCGAGCGGACGGCGGGATAACGATCTTATCGTTCTTGAATCTTACGGCCTGTGATGCCGCTCTGTGGTCGTGATTTGGACGAGGACATTTTGTGGCTTGGCGGGCGCCGCCGCCGCTGCCGTCTGTCCGTCGCCGCAACTCCCGCAGCCGCTCGCGCACGCCGACTGCGATTTCCTGCCGCCCGCGCTAAACGAGCGCACGCGCGCCAGCGCACGCCGCCCGACGTAGAGTAGCGCGGCGAAGATAATGAGCCCAACGGCGATTGTCTGCCAATCCACAAACATAGGCTTAACTGAATCCCAGCAAACGCCCGCCCTGATACGTGATGAGCGAAGCGACGTAAGCCAGCACGAGCATGTAGCTCACCATAAAGAGCGGCCAGCGCCATGAGTTCGTTTCGCGCCGCACGATGGCGATGGTTGACATGCACTGGCAGGCCAGCACGAAGAAGACCATCATCGAGACGGCGACGAGCGGCGTCCAAGCGGGGCTGCCGTCCGCGCGCCGCGCAGAGCGCACAGCCTCGATCAGTGAACTCGATTCTTCGCCCGCGTCCGCGCCGACGTTGTAGACGATGCTCAGAGTGGAAACGAGCGTTTCGCGCGCGGCGAAAGAGGCGATGAGGCCGATGCCCATCTTCCAGTCGAAGCCGAGCGGCGTGATCAACGGTTCGAGCACGCGGCCGAGACGCCCCGCATAGCTCTGCCGAATCTGCTCGCCCCCGCCGCCGTCGTCTTTACCCTTCTCCAACGCCTCCGCCACGTTCGACGCACCGGCTGCCGGTTGCACGCTCTCTTCACGCTTCGCTGCCGTCGCGTTCGCGCCTTCGTCCGGCGTGCCCGTCGGCGCAGTCGCAGCAGTTGTTGTCGCCGCCGTCGTCGCCGTGCCTGGGTTGTCAACTTTGCCCGCGTCGTCCAGGCGTGGGAAGGTGACGAGCGCCCAGAGCAGTATTGAGATGGCGAGGATG
>DASQDV010000898.1:0-8091 GCA_035633995.1 Pyrinomonadaceae bacterium
GCGCACGACGCGCCCGCGCAGAGAGAACGCGAAGCCGAGCCAGAAGCCCATGATGATGAGCGTCATCGTCCACTGCACCTTGAGCGTGTAGGGGCGATCCCAGAGCAGGATGAGCGACGTGAGCGTGGCGGGCAGGCCGCCTGCCAAAGCCATCAGAAGTATGCGCTGCTCGTGGTTCAGTCTTTCGCGCCGGGGATTTCTGTGCGGTGCTGCTGCTGGTTGGCCGTCATAAGCCATAACGTTGGAGTCGCCTGTAGAGCGCGCTGCGGCTGAGTCCGAGCGCTTCGGCCGCCTGGCCGACGTTGCCGTCGAAGCGCGCGAGCGTCTTGCGAATCAGGAAACACTCTACCTCATCAAGGCTCATCTCTTCGAGTCCGCGTTCGGCCTCGCCGCGCCCCGCCTGTAAATTGAGATCGGCGGCCTCCACCTGCTCGCCCTTCGCCATCAACACCGCGCGCTCCACCGCATGATCCAACTCGCGCACGTTACCCGGCCACTCGTAACCGAGCATCGAACGCGTCGCTTCGTCGGAAAACGTCGTCAGGGGTTTGCGGTAGCGGCGCGCGTAGATGTTCAGAAAGTGGTGCGCAAGCAGCGGGATGTCTTCGCGCCGCTCGCGCAAAGGCGGCAGGCGTATCTCGACCGTGTTCAGGCGAAAGAGCAAATCCTGTCGAAACCGACCGGCGGCGACCTCTTCTCTCAAATCGGCATTCGTCGCCGAAAGAATGCGCGCATCTACGCGGCGCGTCTTCGACGATCCGACGCGCTCGAACTCGCCCGTCTCGACAACGCGCAAAAGTTTCGCCTGCTGCGTCAAAGGCACGTTTGCGATCTCGTCCAGAAAGAGCGTGCCGCCATCGGCCAACTCGAAACGCCCGACGCGATCCGACTTGGCGTCCGTGAACGCGCCCTTGACGTGGCCGAACAATTCGCTCTCGAAAGTCCCTTCGGAGAGCGCGCCGACGTTGACCGTGACCATCGGCTTTGCGGCGCGCGGCGAGATGGCGTGGAGCAACTGCGCGACGACTTCCTTGCCCGTACCGTTCTCGCCCGTCACCAAAACGTTCGCGTCCGATTCGCCGACGCTTTCGATGACCTGAAGCACCGGCTTCATGCTGGCGGCGGTGGCGATCATGCGCGGCGGCGTGTGCCCGTCGCGCAGGAGTTTGTTTTCGGCTTCGAGCCGCTGCCCTTTGCGCAGGGCGCGGCTCAGTTCGATCTGCGTGCGCACGACGGAGAGTATGCGCGCGTTCTCCCAAGGCTTCTGTATGAAGTCGCGCGCGCCGCGCCGCATCGCCTCGACCGCCACCTCGACGCTGCCCCACGCCGTCATCACGACGACGGGCAACCCGGTGTCGAGCGCCTGTATGCGCGAGAGCAGGTCGAGTCCTTCCTGGCCGGAGGTTGTGTCGCGCGTGTAATTGAGATCGATGAGCAGCAGGTCGAACTCTCTGACCTTGATCGCGGCGAGCACGTCCGCAGGCGAAGAGACGGCTTCGATCCTGTAGCCTTCGCCCTTCAACAACAGGCGCAGGGCTTCGAGCACGTCGGGTTGATCGTCGGCGACGAGCACGCGGGGGGTTGTGGGTTCTGTCGTCTTCATTCGTCGAAATAGACCGCACGGCCAAAGCGCGTACGTATCCGCCCTGTTATTCCTTAAATTCAGCTTTAACGCAAATCAATTTTCTCGCGGCGCGCTTTAATGCTTCCCCGCCGCAGGGTTTCCGTTGAAGACGCCCGTGCCATAGCCGTCTTTGAACCAGCCCGTGCAATCGAGCACGCCGCCTTTGAGTGTGACGGTGAAGCGGACGGGCGCGCCGCCGGAGAAAGCCTGCGCTTCGGTCAGCCCCTGCACCTGCGACGAACTGATTTCGACCGAATAATCGCTTTCGGGTCGTTCCTTGCCGCGCAGCAGCAGCCACGCCTTACTGCCGCCGCCGCGCGCGTAAACTTTCATCAGCCAGTCGCCCGACGACCTCTCTTTTTCGCTCGCCGACGGAAGATGATTCAGTAACTCTTCCGGCATCTGGAACATGCGCAAATCGATCAGGCGCTCGACCGGGACGTTCGCGTGTCCGGCGGCGCTGAGGCGTTGAATGAAGTCGGGCGTGACGCCGTGTATGCGCAGGGCGACGAGCCGTTCGAGTGGAAGTCGTTCGTAGCCGAGCGCACGCAGTTGGGCGATGAACTCAGGCGACGCGCCATGAATTCGCATGCTGGTGAGCACTTTGAGCGGCGGGCTTTCGTAGCCGAGCGCTTCCAGATCTTTGATGAACTTGACCGAGACGCCGTGTATTCTCATCTGGACGAGTTCGTCGAGCGACGGCAGTTCATAACCGAGAGCCGTCAGGGACTTGATGTACTCGACGGTCGCGCCATGTATCCGCAGGCTGATGAGTTGGTCAATCGAGCGCGGCTCGTAGCCGAGCGCCTTCAACTCTTTGACGAACTCGATTGTGACGCCGTGCGTCTGCATCCTCTGAAATTGCTTGACCGTCGGGCGTTCGAGTCCGAGTTCGGCAAACTCACCGGCGAACTTGCCGCCGAAGTCGCCTATGGCATAGCCGAACAGGTTCTGCCGCAACCCTTCGGCGTAACCCTCGCGCTCCATGGCCGCGATGAATTCCGGCTCGACCGTGAAGGAGAACGTGCCCGTCCCCTTCCCGCGCGCAAACGCGCCGGAGAAATCAAACACGCCCGCGCGCCGCTTGAGTTGAAATCTGGCGCGCTCGCTCCCCGTCTCGATCTGCCCGCGCTCGATGCCCGTCAACTCGTTTAACCTGAGTTTGAAATAACGGTTGTCTTTGCCGCCGCTCCCCGTCGTGCGTCCCAGCATCACGCTCAGCGTGTCGCCTTCGGGCAGAAGTTCCATGCTCCAATAGCCCTGAAAATTTTCGCCCTGCTGCCGTGCGTGCGTCACCGCGACGAGCAGCGCGACGCACAACATCACGCCGCCGAAGGACGCCAGCAGCCACTGCCTGCCGCGCCGCCAAACTCTCCGTGATTCGACTCTCGATCTCATAATTCTTTCCTCCCCTGCCCGCCCGGGACGTTTACTCGTACCTGAGCGCGACCATCGGATCGACTTTCGTGGCACGCCGCGCCGGGATGTAACAGGCGAGGAGCGCGACGCTCGCCAGCAGCAACGTGATTCCGATGAAAGTCGCCGGGTCGGTCGCGCTGACGCCGTAGAGCAGGCTCGACATGAGCCGGGTTAAAACGAACGCGGCGACGAGTCCGAGCACGCCGCCGACGGCTAAGAGCGCCATCCCCTGCCACAACACCAGTTTCATGATGTCGGCTGTCTGCGCGCCGAGCGCCATGCGCACGCCGATCTCGTGCGTGCGGCGCGCGACGGCGTAGGACATCACGCCGTAGAGACCGACGGCGGCCAACAGCAACGCCGCCATCCCGAACATGCCGAGCAACATGGCGATCATCCGGTCTATGGATAACGCATCGGCGAGATGTGCGGAGAGAGTGTTGACATCGTAGAGCGTCAAATTCTTATTGAGATTCATCAACTCGGTGCGCACCGACGGGAGCACCCCCAGAGGGTCTGCATCCGTGCGCACAAAGAGCGCCACCGAGGGCATCCCCTCTTGCGCGAGCGGCTGGTAGAAAAACGGCAGCGGCTCTTCGCGCAAGCCCCTGTATTTCGCGTTCTTCGCCATGCCGACAACTTCCAGGTAAGGCCCTTCCGAATCCGTCCTGACTCGCTTGCCCACAGGATTCGCCCCGCCAAAATAACGGCGCGCAAATTCTTCGTTGACGATGACGACGCCGGGCGCGCCCGACGTGTCCGCCGTGCTGAAGTCGCGGCCTTGCACGAGCGGAATGCCTATCGTCTTGAAGTAGTTCGGGCTGACGATGTTGAGGTTGAGTTCCGTGTCCTCGTTCTCTTTAGGTTGATAGCCTTCGATCCAGACGTTGGTGCGCATCCCGCCGCCGCTGATGGGAACGATGTAGGCCAGCGCGGCAGAGCGCACGCCGGGCAATGCGCTCACCTGTTCCTGCACCCTGCGATAAAAAAGCTCCCCCTCTTCTTTCCCCATCTTCTGGCCGCGCATCTCCATCCGCGTGAGCAGTACGTTCTCGGCGTTAAAGCCCGGATCGGCCGTCGAAGCGGCGCGCAAACTTCGCATGAACAGCCCGGCGCAGATCAAGAGGACGAGCGACAACGCCACCTGCAAGACGACGAGCGCGTTGCGCAACCCGAACCGCCCGAAGCCGCGCACCTCCGGCGCGCCCGTGTCGTCCTTCAAAGCCGACAGCAAATTCGGACGCGAGGCCTGGAGTGCGGGCGCAAGTCCGAACACAATGCCGGTCAGCACCGAGAGGCCGAACGTAAAAGCGAGCACGCGCCAGTCAACGCTCAGATCAAGCCCGCTCGCCTCTTCGGCGGGGAAGAAGTTCGGCAGAAAGTCGGATGTCCAGAGCGTCAGGAGCAGTCCGAAGAAGCCGCCGAGCAGCGCCAGACACATGCTCTCGGTCAACAGTTGCCGCACGAGCCGCAGACGACTCGATCCGAGCGCCAGCCTGATTGCGATCTCGCGTCGGCGCACGGAGGCGCGCGCCAGCAACAAGTTCGCCACGTTGGCGCAGGCGATCAGAAGCACCAGCCCGACCATCAACATCAGCATCCCCGTCACGCCCGCGATGGTTTTGCGTTGCTGCGGGCCGAAGCGCAATTCGTTGACGACGGTGACGGGGCGCGGCTCGTTGGGTTGCGCGAGCGTGCCCCGGTTCGTCTCCGGGTAGTCTTCGGCGAGCCGCGCGGCGACGGCCGTGACCTGCGCGTTGGCCTCTTCAACGGTCGCGCCGCTCCTGAGTCGCCCGACCAGTCCGAGGCCGCGACTGCCGCGCGCCTTCGCGACGTTGGCGGGCGGCACTATCGGTCGCCAGAACTCCGGCGGCAATCCCATGTGCAGGCCGTGAAAATTCTCCGCCGCGATACCGACAACCGTGTGCGCTCGCCCGTCCAGATTGATCGTGCGATTAACGAGGGTCGGATCGGAGTTGAACCGCCGCTGCCAGAGATTATGGCTGAGGACGACGACCGGATTGCCGCTCGCCGCCGCTTCGTCTTCCGGCAGGAGCGTGCGGCCTGCGGCTGCCCCGACGCCGAGCACTTTGAAATAATTTGCCGTCACCGCCATCCCGCGCAGACGCTGCGGTTCGTCGTTTCCGGTCAAATTCGCCACCGCCGATTCATAAGCCGCGAGTCCTTCGAGCGCGCTCGCCCCGTCGCGAAAAGAGATGTAATCGGGATAGGAAGAACTGCCGTAGCGCCCGCTGCTGAAATCGCTCGTGTAGACGGCGACGAGTCTTTCCGGCGCTTCGACGCCGACGATTGGCCTGAGCAACAGCCCGTTAATCAGACTGAAGATCGTCGTGTTCGCGCCGATGCCCAAAGCCAGCACGACGACGGCCACGCCGGTAAAGCCCGGACTTTTCCACAACATCCGCGCGCCATAACGCAAGTCTTGCCATAGTGTTCCCATCACAACCTCTTTAATTGTCAGTCGTCAGTTGTCAGTAGCCAGTTGTTTTTGCCTGTGGTCTGTTGCTCAATTTCATCTTTAGTAACTTTTCGGAAAGCTACCTGCAACGCACTACTGACAACGGACGACTGACAGCTTTTCATTCGTATCTGAGCGCAACCATCGGATCGACTTTCGTGGCACGCCGCGCCGGGATGTAACAGGCGAGGAGCGCGACCGCCGAGAGCAGCACGGCGACGGCGGCGAAGGTCAGCGGGTCACCCGGTTTAACCTGAAACAGCAGGCTCGTCATCAGCCGCGTCATGGCGAACGCGCCCGCCAAACCTACCGCCAGCCCGACGACGACGAGCAACATCCCCTGACGTATGACGAGGCGTATGATGTCGCCGCGCTGTGCGCCGAGCGCCATGCGGATGCCGATTTCGTGCGTGCGCTGCGTCACCGAATAGGCGATCACGCCGTAGATGCCGACCGCCGCCAGCACGAGCGCGACCGTTGCGAAGATGCCGAGCAGGAAAACCGTCAGACGGCGCGGCGACATCGTCTCGGCCAGACGTTGCTCCATGTTCTTGATGTCAACGACGGGCTGGTCACGGTCGAGCGCCAGCACTTCGCGGCGCACAAGCCCGGCCATCTGCTCCGGGTCAACCGACGAGCGCACGACGAGCGCCAGCGAACTGTAGGCGTTCTGCGCGTGCGGCACGTAGAGATACGCCTCCGCCTCGTCTTCGAGTCCGAAGTGTTTGACATCGCCGACGACGCCGACGATTTGCGACGGGTTCGTCCCGTCCGGCCTCAAGAGTCGCTTGCCCACAGGGTCTTCGTTCGGAAAATGGAGACGCGCCATCGTCTCGTTGATGATGACGACGCGGGGGGCGTCGGCGCGATCCTGCGCGTTGAAGTTGCGCCCGCGCGCGAGCGGAATCTTCATCGTCGAAAAATAGTCGAGCGAGGCGATGCGGAAATTTGCCTCCGGATACTGGCCTGCGGGCGGCGCGGGTCGCCCCTCGAAGACGAACGTGATGGTGCCGCCGCTTCCGGCCATCGGCAGGTAATTGATGAAGCCCACGCCTTCGACGCCGGGTTGCGTCTTGAGACGTTCTTCGAGTTGGCCGTAGAAGGAGAGCACCCGTTCGCCCGTCGAGTAACGCGCGTCGGGCAGAGAGAGTTGCATCGTCAAAAGGTTGTTCGGGTCGAAGCCGGGGCGCACGTCGAGTAGCCGCATGAAACTCTTGATCATCAGACCCGCGCCGACCAAGAGCACGAGCGTGAGCGCGACTTCCGCCACCACGAGCGCGCCGCGCAAATTGCGCCGCGTGCCGCCCGCGCCCGAAGTGCGCCCGCCCTCTTTGAGCGATTCGTTGAGATCAAATTTCGACGCCTGCAACGCGGGCGCGAGTCCGAACAGGAGGCCGGTTAAAATCGAGACGCCGACCGTAAAGGCGAGCACCCACTTGTCCAGACCAATCTTGTTCCACCCGTAAAAGAAGAGTGAAAACTCCTTCGGCACGCTGGCGAGCAGGAGGTCTATGCCCCACAGCGCAAACAAAATTCCGAGCGCGCCGCCCGCGAGCGACAGCAACACGCTCTCCGTCAACAACTGCCGCACGACGCGCCAGCGGCTTGCGCCGAGAGCCGTGCGAATCGCGATCTCTTTGTGTCGCGCCGTCGCGCGCGCGAGCATCAAATTGGCGACGTTCGCGCACGCGATCAACAGTACGAACCCGACCGCGCCGAGCAGCGCGAGCAGCGCGGGCTTCAACTGTTGCACCGTCTCTTCGTGCAGCGAGACGAGGCGCACGCCCCGGTCTGTGTTCGTATCCGGGTACTGCTGGCGCAGGCGCGCGGCGATGGTGTCGAGTTCGGTCTGCGCCTGCGCGAGCGTCACGCCGGGTTTCAGGCGGGCGCGCGTGTAGAGAAAATGCGCCTGCCGGCTCTCAAAAAGTTGACCCTCGAACCTGAGCGGAACCCACAGTTCGGAGGCCGCGACGGGAAACGCAAACTCCGGCGGCATCACGCCGACGACCGTGTAACTCTCGCCGTTGAGCGAGATGTTGCGGTTGACGATGTTCGGGTCTGCCCCGAAGCGGCGCTGCCAGAGTTTGTAACTGAGGACGACGACTTGCCCCGCGCCCGCGCGCCCTTCATCCGGCAGAAACGTGCGCCCCATGAGAGGCCGCGTCTTGAGCGTGTCGAACATGTTGACGGTGACGGGGTGGCCGAGCAGTTGTTCGGGATGATCGCCGCCCGTCAGGTTATAGTCGCCCCAGCGAAACGCCGCGATGTTTTCAAACGACGAGCTTTGCGCCGTCCAGTCTTTGAAATTGGCCGGCGAGGCTTCGTTCCTCAGGCGCAAATTCGCGCCGAGGTTCGGGTTCGTCTCCCAGATGACGACGAGGCGTTCGGGTTCGGGGAACGGCAGCGGCCTGAGCAGCATCGCGTTCACCACGCTGAAGATCGCAGAGTTCGCGCCGATGCCGAGCGCGAGCGCAAAGACCGCGATCAAAGTGAAGCCCGGACTTTTGAAGAGCATCCGCAAACCGTAGCGGACATCGTTGAGGTACGTACTCATGCGCTTTGCCTCCTG
>DASQDV010000899.1:0-2235 GCA_035633995.1 Pyrinomonadaceae bacterium
CCGACGACGTACATGAAGATCGAGCCGCCGTTGAAATTGGCGTGCCGCTCGTCGAGTTGCGAGAACGTCCCGGACAGATCGTTGGCGAAGACTTTATAACTGAGGGCGATGCCCCGCGACTTGCCCGGATAGACGCGCCACGTCTGCGTGTCGAGACGCGTCACGGGCAGCGTCGCCGCGTCGCAAAAAGCGGGCGGCGCGCAAAAGGTCGTCGCGCGCACCTCCTGCACGTTCTTCGCAAAGTCGAAGACGGCGTAGCGACCCGGCGACCAGCGCGGCATCTGAAAATCCACAGCCTCCACCGCTTGCGCCGTCTCGACCGTCATGTTCACCTCGAACAGGTGCGAGGCCGGGTTGGTCATCGAAAGCTGATAACCGATGTTGTAGCGTTCGTCAGTGCGCGCCGCAGAATCCTGCGCGGCAGCCGTCGTCGAAAGCAGGGCAACAAGCAGCGCGCAGGCGTAGGCGGCGCGCCGCCTTGCGCGGAGTTTCATGCAAGCGTTCATAGGTGCTCCCGTAAGATTGCGTCTAAACTTGAATGTCGTTTTGGGGACGGTTGATTATCCGCGTTCGGGCGAGCGCGTGTCAAAAGATAGCCCGCGCGTTCGCGCCTTGACGCGCGGCTCGCGGCTCGGCTAGTTTCAGCCGCGCGGGGCTTCCACCCTCTTCGTCCACGCGCAGCGACTAAACTTATGGGCACCACCGAACGACTCTATTATCAGGACTCACATCTCACAGAGTTCGACGCGCGCGTCGTCAACGTAACCACAGACGCGGCGGGGCGTGCCCGTGTCACGCTCGACCGCACGGCGTTTTACCCGACGGGCGGCGGCCAGCCGAGCGACACCGGAACGCTCGGTGATGCGCGCGTCGTCGAATGTATTGACGAAGAAGCGGCGGGCGTCGTGCACGTCGTCGAAGGCGCTGGCCTGAGCGTCGGCGCGCGCGTCGCGTGCCGCGTTGACTGGCCGCGCCGCCTCGACCACATGCAGCAACACACAGGCCAGCACATCCTCTCGCAAGCCTTCGTCCGCCTGTTCGATGCGCCGACGCGCGCCTTCCGCATGTTGGAGCGCGTCTCGGAAATTGACGTTGAGCTACGCGAGCCTTCAAGCGAACGCATCGAGGAGGCGGTCGAACTCGCCAACCGCATCGTCTGGGAAGATCGCAGCGTGCGCGTCCGCCACGTCTCGCCGGAAGAGGCCGCCGCGCTCCCCTTGCGCAAAGATTCCGCGCGCACGGGCGACCTGCGCATCATCGAGATTGAAGATTACGATCTGAGTCCCTGCGGCGGCACGCACGCGGCGCGCACGGGCGAAATCGGCATCATCGCCGTGCGCTCTTGGGAGCGCGCCAAAAATTTGACACGCCTCGAATTCCTCGCGGGCGGGCGCGTGCTCGCGGACTACCGGCGCGCCAACACGACGGCGCGTTCCGTCGCCTCACTGTTCAGCACCGGGCGCGACGACGCGTTTGAATCCGTCGCACGCGCGCTCGAAGAAAACAGGACGCTGCAACGCCGCCTCCGCACGCTCGAAGAGATGACCGCGCGCTTCGAAGCGGAAGAACTGCTTCGCACCGCCACGCCCGTCGGTGGCGGCGACTCCCACACCCTCATCGTCACACACGCCTTCACGGATCGCGACGCCGAATCCCTGAAACGCCTCGCGCTCGCAATCGTCGCGCGCTCCGGCCACGTCGCCCTGCTCGGCTCACGCGAGACGAACGCACGCGCCGCCCGCCTCGTCTTCGCGCGCGCGGCGGACGTTCCCGGCGACATGAACGCGCTCATGCGCGACGCCTGCGCGCTCCTCGAAGGGCGCGGCGGCGGACGCCCCGACCTCGCGCAAGGCGGCGGCACAAACGTCGAAAAACTACCCGACGCGCTCCACACGGCAGCAAGCCGCCTCGCCGCCACGCAATGAAGGCCGCCCTCCGCGCTTTATAACCCCGAACGCCGCGCCACGCCCCCGCTACACGAACGCTTGACACCGCCCCCTGGTGCTCTCTAATATTTCCCTTCGACCTTGTGGGGCAGTAGCTCAGTTTGGCAGAGCGCCGCGTTCGCAATGCGGAGGTCAGGGGTTCGACCCCCCTCTGCTCCACCAAAAGATTCAGAGACTTACGGCAGGATTCGCGTCCTGCCGTTTTTCTTTTGTCACCTCCACGTCACGCGCCGGGCTGCTTTTTACCAAATTCTCGACCGCGCGCCGTTTCGTCCGTCGCGTGCATGTG
>DASQDV010000900.1:0-2777 GCA_035633995.1 Pyrinomonadaceae bacterium
AGAGGCGCGGAGCCGAGCCGCAGACGTGGCGCGGAGAGTTGAACCTTTAACTCTCCGCGCTAAATCTGCGCGGTCTCTGCGCCTCTGCGGTGAAAATTTCTGGTCGCTGACCCGCCGGGGCCGGTCGCGACATCATAGTTCGTTAAACTTCGGGCGTCTGCTTCTTCGCGCGCGGCGCGGCGGATTTCGACGCGCCCTTGCGCGCCGTCGTGGTGCCGCCGGCTTTGGCCGACTTGGCGGAAGCGGCGCGCGCGGGCTTGGCGCCCTGCTCCTGCGGCGTCGCTGCTTCCGGCTCGCCCGTCGTACCGAGAAGCTGGGAGACGGCGTTCGTCGCGCCCTCCACGAGGTCTGTGACGCCCGCCGCGATGTCCGCTGCGATTTCGCGCCCGGATTCGGGGATGATAGCGGAGACAGATTGTTGTGCGGCGGCTGCGGCGGCGGACATCGCCTGCGCCGCCGATTCGATGGGGCGCGGGTTGAGCATCGCGTCCCAGCGATAGCGCGGCGTGGCCTGCGGCTCGGCGAGCCGTTTGAAGACGAGATCGACGACCGAGTCCGTCACCCAGTTGTGATAGAACTCGCCGACCGACGCGAGTTCGGCGTCCGGCGCGGGGTTCATGAAATCAATCGCGTAGGGGATGCCATCCTTGATCGCAAACTCGACCGTGTTGATGTCGTAGCCGAGCGCGCGGCAGAGCGTGCGCACGTCGTTCGTGATGCGCTCTGCGAGTTCGGGCGAGAGGTAATTCGGGTCTTGAATGTACTGCTCGCCGGACAGGTACGGCTTGCGCGGGTCGTAGGGCATGATCATCACTTCTTCCTGCCCGATGCAATAGCAGCGCACGAACTGGTCGAAGGCGATGAACTCTTGCAGCGTCATGCAGAGCGTCCCCGTCGTGTCGTAAATCTCCCAGAGTTCTTCAATCGAATTGACGCGCGAGACGTTTTTCCAGCCGCCGCCGTCGAAGGGTTTGATGATGGCGGGCATGCCGACGTAATCGACGATGCCTTGCCAGTCGAGCGGGAATTCGAGGTTGCGCAGAGACTCGCTCGTGATGCCTTCGATGTAGTCTTTCTGCGGCAGAAGCACCGTTTTGGGAATCGCGACGCCGAGTTTCGTGGCGAGCGAGTAGTTGAAAAACTTATCGTCAGCCGACCACCAGAAAGGGTTGTTGATGATCTGCGTGCCTTCGAGCGCGGCGCGTTTCAGAAACGCGCGGTAGAAGGGGACTTCGTGCGAGAGGCGGTCAATAATGATGTCGAAGCGGCGCGACTCTTCGAGCCGGACGCCGCCGACAATGACATACTCGGCTTCCACTTCGCCCGCGGCGCGCGCGTTAATTCGATCAATCAATGCCTGCGGAAACGTCTTTTCGCGTCCGACCAAAATTCCAACTCTCTTCACAGTGTTAATATCCTTTCAAAAAAAATAAGCAGGCGTCGGGCTACGGCATCGGTGAGTCTGAAATGCAACTCATCTTTGCCTGTCGCGCGCCGAGCGTTCGATGAAAACCGTGCACTCTACATGCCCCGTCGCCACGTTGTCAATGCGCGGCGGGCATCCACCGCGCCCGTTTCCCGCATCAATACGGGTGGCCGCCGGTCGTACCGTTTCGGAGTTTACTTACGGGGGTCGGCTTCTATGTTACAATTCGCAAATTGGTTTGTCCGATTATCACTCCCGACGGTCTTTAGCGAAAAAGTTTTTAAGGAGATGTTACAGGTGTTGCGACGCTTTCATATACTCGCGTTAGCGGCCATGCTGCTCGGCGCGGCGGGCAGCTACGATTCCTCTCTCGCGCAGACGACTCAGCCCGCCGTGCCCACCCCGACGCCCGCCGTGAAGGTGGATAAAAAAGTGCAGCCCGTCACGGGCAAAGAGGGGCAACTGCCGACCGCCGAGCAGGTGGCCGAAACCGTCATACTCATCTATGGCGGCGGCGGCGGGCGACAGGTGCTCGACCAAATCCGGCGCAACGGCGTTGAACGCGGCAAAGTGACGCGCACGGCGACCGATGGGCGCATCGAAGAGGTGAGCTACGAGCAGCGTTTCGTGCGCGGCGCATCGGCGGGCAAGGATAAGATTCGCGTGGATCAGAAGATGCCCACGATGGAGTACGCCATCGTCTATAACGAGGGGCGCATCTGGGGGGTCATCAACGGCTCGGCGTTTACGCCCCGGCAGGAAGTGACCGCCGAATTTCTCTCGCAGGCCGAGCACGGCATAGACGCCTTGCTGCGTTACAAGGAGAACGGTTCGACCGTCACCTTCGTCGGCAAAGAGAAGATGAAGGGACTCGATCTCTGGGTGCTTGACCTGACGGACAAGGATAAGAAAAGCACGCGCTACTACATCAGCGCGAACCCCGACATACGCAAAACCGCGCGCGTCCTCTGGCTCGAATACGAAGAGACGCCGCCCGAAGCCACCGCGCCCAGCAAATTTCGCCGCACCTTCCACGACTATCGTTATTCGCAGAACACGCTCGTCCCCTTCCGCTCCGTGCTTTACAAGGACGACAAGCAGGTGCAGGAGTCGCGCGTCCTGACCGTCACCTACGGCATCAAGATGGACGACAGTTTCTTCGCCAACCCCGAAGCGGCGGCCAACTGACCGGGACGAGTCCTCAAACCCCCTTTGTGGGCGATATACTCCCAGCCTACGGCTGACGCCTTTGGCTTCGGGTTGCCGGATAATATTGAAAAGCCCCTGAACGGGGCGAAAGAGTCTCGATGTTATGATTCTTTCGCCCCGTTCAGGGGCTTTGATTATTCAG
>DASQDV010000901.1:0-5640 GCA_035633995.1 Pyrinomonadaceae bacterium
GGCCGCGCGCATCGTCGCCGAGGCCGCGCGGCGCGAGGTGACGCTGCTCTCCTGCTGGCCCGCGCTCGACGCGCGCGGCTTCTGGGAGTCGGCGCTGATGCCGATGCTCAACTTCGTCGTCTTCACGCTCTACCCCGCGCCGCTCGCACTCAAGCGGCGCGCGGACGCTTCGCTCGGCATCGCGCACGGTGCCTGCCTGCTCGCGCACGGCGAGACTTACGCGCGCGTCGGCGGCCACGCGGCGGTGCGCGCGGAACTTTTTGAAGACGTGCGACTGGCGCAAGCGTGGCGCAAGCGCGGCGAGGCGAGTTTGTGTCTCGACGGGCAGGGGACTGTGAGCGTGCGCATGTATCGAAGTTTCGCGGAAATCTGGGGCGGGTTTCAGAAGAACTTTTATCCGGCCTTCCGGCGCGCGTCGAGCTTCTGGGTTTTTATGGCAACGCACCTGACGTTGTTTCTGCTCCCGTTCATCCTCGCGCCCTTTGCGTTGCCGTCGCGCGCCGGCGCGGTTTTGCTCTTGCACGCCCTGTGCGTGCTTGCGATGCGCGCGGTCTTAACGTTGCGCTTCGGGCATTCGTGGTGGTCGGTGCTGCTGCACCCGCTCGGCGAAGCGATCCTGCTCGCGCTCGGCCTCTCTTCGTGGTGGAGATGCAGGAGGAGCGGGCGCGGCGTCGTGTGGAAAGGCCGACGCTATCACGGCGCGGGCGCAGAGCAGTTATGAAACGAAAGAGCGCGGTCGTTATCGGCGGCGGCCTGGGCGGGCTGGCGACGGCGCTGCGGCTGGCGCGCGCGAACTGGCGCGTCACCGTCTGCGAACAGTCGCCGACGCTCGGCGGCAAGATGAACGCCTGGGAGCAGGGCGGCTTTCGTTTCGACACAGGCCCTTCGCTCATCACGATGCGCTGGGTCTTTGAAGAACTCTTCGAGGCCGTCGGCTCTGCGCTGTCTGATCATCTGGAACTCGTCTCGATGCACCCGCTCGCGGAATATGTTTTCGACGACGGCACGCGCTTCCATTACTCTTCTGACTTGCCCGACTGGCTGGCGACCCTGCGCCGCCTCGACGCGCGCGACGTGGACGGATTCTTCCGCTTCATGCTGCTCGGCGCGCGTCTCTTCGAAGTCTCGCGCGAGACGTTCTTTCGCCGCCCGCCGTCGAGCGCGCCCGACCTGCGTTCATTCAAAGCCCTGCGCCACATGCCGCTCCGTTACGCGTGGGGCAACTATCACCGCACGGTCGCCGCGCATTTCAAAAGCCCGTACCTGCGTCAACTCTTCGACCGCTATCCAACCTACGTCGGCTCGTCGCCCTACCGTTCTCCGGCCACGCTCGCCGTCATCCCTTACGTCGAATACGCCTACGGCGGCTGGCACATCAGGGGCGGCCTCTATCGCCTCGTCGAAAGCCTCGCGGCGCTCGCCGAACGCGCGGGCGTTACGCTCAGGACGGGCGCGCGCGTCGAGCGCATCGAGCACGACGGGCGCAAGATTAAAGGCGTGCAACTCGCGGACGGCGCGCGGCTGTCGGCTGACGCGGTCGTGATGAACGGCGACGCTTCCACGACGAACGCCATGCTCGGATTGAAGCGCGATGCGACGGTCGCGCCGGAAGAGACGCGTTCGCTCTCAGGTCTCGTCTTCCTCGTCGGCGTCCGAAGGACGCTGCCGCAGTTGCCGCATCATGCGGTCTATTTCTCACAGGATTACCGGCACGAGTTCGCGCAACTCTTCGACGAGCGGCGCTTTCCCGACGACCCGACCGTCTATGTCAGCGCGCCGAGCCGCAGCGACCGCGCGCTCGTGCCTGAGTCGGCGGGCGAGACGCTGTTCATCATGGCGAACGCTCCGGCCAACGACGGCGACGAGTGGACGGAGGCGAAAATCAATGAGGCGCGCGCACGCGTCTTCGCGCGGCTCGCCAAGGGCGGCTTCCCCGACATCGAATCCGACACGGTCGTCGCGGATGTCTGGACGCCGCGCCGCATACGCGAAACTTATTCGATGCCCGGCGGCGCGATTTACGGCACGAACTCGCACGGCTGGCGTCGAGCGTTTCTCAGACCGCCCAACCGGGACGCGCGTTTTGCGGGTCTCTACTACGTCGGCGGCAGCAGCCATCCCGGCGGCGGCACTCCGACCGTTTTGCTCTCCGCTAAAATCACCTGTGAACTCATCAAGCGATGCGAGAGTTGATTAACAGAATGGGCGACGGGCGCGCGTTTGGTTCGCGCACGAGGGTGAGCGCGTGGCGGCGCATCGTGTTCGCCGTGCTCGTCGTCGCGTATGCCGTCTTGTGGACGGGCGGCGTGGGTCATTATCTGTTCGTCGGCTCGGTCAGTGCCGAACAGAACTGGTTGGCGTCGGCCTTTCTCTCGCTCGCCGGGTTGATCGTCTTGCTGGCGGCGGACTCGCGGCGGACGCTCGTTCGGCTCGTCGTCGTCGCCGGCCTCGGCCTGCTTATAGAGTTGTGCGGCGTGCGCTACGGGTTGCCGTTCGGGCGCTACGCTTACACGGGCGTGTTGCAGCCGACGCTCTTCGGCGTGCCGCTCGTGATGGCGTTTGCGTGGATGGCGCTCGTCGCCTATTTGAAAAGCATTTTGTCGCGTTTGAATTTGCGCGAATGGGTCGGCGCGCTCGCAGCCGCCGCGTGGATGACGACGATTGATCTCGTCATAGACCCGCTGGCGGCGAACGGTCTCGGCTACTGGCGCTGGGTCGAGCCGGGCAGTTACTACGGCATCCCTTTGAGCAACTTCGCCGGGTGGTTCGTCGCGAGCCTCGCCATCTTCGCGCTGTTCCGGCAGAAGTGGCGACCGAATTTCTGGCATCGCCTGACGGGCGCGAGCATCGTCCTGTTCTTCACGCTCATCGCGTGTTCGTTCGGTTTTTATTGGGCAGCGCTCGTCGGCTTCGCCTTGTGCGCGGCGGATGTTTTAATTGGCCGAAGTTCGGCAAAATAGTTTCAGGATGATGCGGGGCGAGCGAGAGGGCGTTTGATGTCGAGAGAGGGACAGCAAGAAAACATAGAGGCCGCCGCGAACGGACGCCTGCTGGCGCGCCCGTCGCACGTGGAGTGGTCGGAGCACGCGGGACGGCAAACGCTTGGGCTCGACACGCTGCGCGACGGCCTGCTCTACGTGCCCGCCGGACACGGGCGCGACCGCCCCGCGCCGCTCGTCCTGATGCTGCACGGCGCGGGCGGCAATGCCGAACAGGGACTCGGCCTCGTCCGGCAGTTGGCAGATGAGTTCGGATTCGTCGTGCTCGCGCCCGAATCGCGCAGGAAGACGTGGGACGTGATTTACCGCAGCTACGGCGCGGATGTCGCTTTCATTGACCGCGCGCTCGGACGCGTCTTCTCGCGCTGCAACATCAACCCGCAGTCCGTCGCCATCGGCGGCTTCTCCGACGGGGCTTCCTACGCGCTCTCGCTCGGCCTGACGAACGGCGACCTGTTTACACACGTCATCGCGTTTTCGCCCGGCTTCATGGCTCCGGCGAGCAGGCAGGGCAAGCCGCGCCTCTTCATCTCGCACGGCACGCAGGATAGCGTGCTGCCTGTCGAGCGTTGCAGCCGCCGGATCACGCAACAGGTCGAGAGCGCGGGCTATGAATTGCGTTATCGCGAGTTCGACGGCGCTCACGCCGTCCCGCACGAAATCGCGCGCGAGGCGGTTGACTGGTTCGTCTCCACGCACGATTGAACTGGCGCCGCCTCTCTGCACGCGTTCGGGCGTGCGGCGCGGCAGCCGCACGGCACAAGCGACGCCGCCGGAGTTGCGGAATCGAGCCGTTGGCGGCAAGATGGACGAATAAAGAATTTTGTTGTGCGGCGGCTGTTAGACGACATACGCCGCGCTTTTTTAAGTTGAATCGAACCGAGAACGGGGTGGGAATGAAGCGACAAGGTTTCCTCGTGCGTGCAGGCGAGCGCGTGCGCTTGAAGAATTACGATCCGGCTTACACCGGCAAATTTAAAGACGAGGCGGAGGCGGAGGCCAAGATACGCGAGGATTGTGAGAGCCTCGCAAAGTATCAGGACAAACTCATGGCGGAGGAGCAGCAATCGCTCCTGCTCATCTTTCAGGCGATGGACGGCGCGGGCAAGGACGGCACGATCAAGCACGTCATGTCGAGCGTCGATCCGCAGGGCTGCAAGGTGATGCTCAGCGAGAAGCCCGGCGCGAGGGAACTCAAGCATGATTACCTCTGGCGCTTTGTCCGGCACTTGCCCAAGCGCGGGCAGATCGGCATCTTCAACCGTTCCTATTACGAAGAAGTGCTCTCCACGCGCGTCCACCCCGAGCGGCTCGAAGACCAGCAACTGCCGCCGCGCATCCGCGACGCGAAGAACAGCTGGCGGCAACGCTTCGCGCAGATCAACAACTTCGAGCAGTACCTGACGGAGAACGGCGTCCACGTAATGAAATTCTTCCTGCACCTCTCGCGCGAGAAGCAGCGCGAACGCCTGCTCGAACGGCTCGAAGTGCCGGAGAAGAAGTGGAAATTTTCCATGAACGACGTGACCGAGCGGGGTCGGTGGGACGAGTACATGAGCGCGTTCGAGGACGCCATCACGCAGACGAGCACAAGGAACGCGCCCTGGTACATTGTGCCCGCAGACCACCGCTGGTTCAGCGCGCTGGTCGTCGCCGAACTGACGCTCGACAAGTTGAAGTCTCTGAAGCTTCGTTACCCGGCGGTCAGTTCCGATGGCAAAAAGGAGATGGAGAAAGCGCGTAAGTTGCTCGCGCGCGACGCGTAGGAAAGTTGACAGCGGGCGGGCGGGCTTCCGAAAATGGGCGACAAACGGAGTGAGAATGATTTCAGGGAGGGGAAACGCAGATGGCGAATAAGAGCCGGGGAAAAGTGAACCAGCCGCCCACGGGCGAAGGCAAGAAGCAGAGCGCGGAGCGGGGCGCGGAGAAAAAACTCGGCAAGCGTTCCGAAGCGGCGCAGGCGCAGCACGACCGCCCAGACCTGAATCTGGGCACGGACGCGGACGAGGCGGCGGCCACACCGAAGTCCGGCGCGGGCAACCCGAAGCGGCCTAAGGCCGGGCGCTGAGCATCGAACTCTGAGACGAAGCTGAACATGTTCAGCTTCAACGCGAAGCCGGATACAAGGCGCA
Source organism: Pyrinomonadaceae bacterium (assembly GCA_035633995.1). Classification (GTDB taxonomy): domain Bacteria; phylum Acidobacteriota; class Blastocatellia; order Pyrinomonadales; family Pyrinomonadaceae; genus JAIVJZ01. Next base: position 5,132 of record DASQDV010000901.1, read on the forward strand.
GGACGAAAGGTTACTCGTTGCGGGCGTCGTGCCCGGCGGCGAGCATCTCGCGTGCTCGCTCGACCACTTTGCGCTCGCCTGCGAAGGCCAGCATCGTGCGCGCCTCGTCTATCTCCACCCAGCGCGCCTCGTTGACTTCCGCGTCGTGATCGCGCACGTCGCCGGAGAGGTAGCGCAGCAGGTAAAAATAGACGAACTTGTGGAAGCGCACGCGCCCGCCCCGATTCGTCGCGTAATACCAGTATTCGATCTTGTCTAAGGGCGCGACGAGTTCAGTCTCGACGCCGGTTTCCTCGCGCGCTTCGCGCATCGCCGCCGCCTCCGCGCTCTCGCCCGCATCAACCAGACCTTTGGGCAACTGCCAGCGACGTTCGCCGCCGACCGAGATCAACGCCACTTCGACGAGCGAGTCGTCACGGCGGCGGCGAAACACCACGCCGCCCGCAGAGATTTGCGTCTTGGTGGGCGTCGCGCTCATGACGCTTTCTTCGGCGGACTCTTCCTGCCGT
>DASQDV010000902.1:0-5384 GCA_035633995.1 Pyrinomonadaceae bacterium
TTCATCCTTGCCGCTTAGTTTCGCCGTCCCATCTTGACGGGCAACTCGATGCGCTGGCCTTCGCGATAGATGATGAGATTGACGGTGCTGGCGGGCTTGGAGAGTTTGATGTAGTTGTCGAGACCTTCGCCAGTGCGGACGGGTTTGCCGTCGAACTCCGTGATGATGTCGCCCTCTTTGAGACCGGCGATATCGGCGGGGCGATTGTCGTAAACTTCATCGACGCGCACGCCATAAATTTTCGTCCCTTCCACGGCCACGCGGTCATAATCATCAATGCCCATCAGGCCCCGCTCGCGTGGAAAGTGCGCGTTGAAATCGTAATCCCTGTTTGACATGGTCGTCAGTTGCGTGGTCTGCGTCTCGCCGTCGCGCAGGTAGACGACTTCGACCGTCTTGCCGATGGGCGTCTCTGTGATCGCATTTCTCAGAGAGTCTTCGTCGTTAATGACCTTGCCGTCAAACTTCGTGATGATGTCGCCGTCAAGGAGTTTGGCCTGTTCGGCCGGACTGCCGGGCAGAGCCGCTTCGAGCAGCGCGCCGCCCTTGTTTTCCGTATCGCTAAACTCGGACACGCCGATGAACGAACGCGGCGGCTCCGGCGGCGGCTGAAGGCGTGCGACGCCCGCGCGCGCAGCATCCCTGATCGCCCTGAACGCAACCCCCCCGCCGATCATCATCACCACCACAAACGCGATCACCAAAAACAGCCACACCCGTTTTTTGCCGCGCTTTGGTTTCCACATGGGCGCGGGCGGCGCAAGCGGCGGCGTGATCAGAGTCGTTTGCGCGCCGGCGGCGCCCGTCAGTCCCTGATTGCCTTGCGGGATGCCGGACATGCCCGCCATGCGGTCGAACCGAACCGTCTCCACGTATTCGGCCAAGCCTTCGCCGAGACGATGGCCGCACATGCGGCAAAAACGCATCCCGTCAACCAGAGCCGCGCCGCAACTCGGGCATAGCTCCGGCTGCGCGTTCGCCCCGGCGGTCTCTTTTTGGGCGCGTTGTGTTTCGGTTTCCATAAACTAATCACCTGTCTTGTGGCTTGAGGGTTGACGCGTTCGGGCGTCTGATCCATTTTTTCGCGTCGTGAATTATACGACAAGTGACGCACCCCGGTTGCACATTCATGCGCGCGCGGCATAAACTTTTCCACGCATATTCCAACAACAGGAGACCGAGACGCGGCAAGACCGAAGCGGACGGCAAACTGTTTCGACAAAAGAAAGAGGCGACCCGACGTGGAAGTAGTTAAAGCCCTCGCTGCTTTGCAGCCGCTCTACGGCAAAGACAACATCGAGATCATAACTGAGGACGGCACGCGCGTGCGCGGCGTCGTCAAAAGCATGAAGACGACGCAAGCTCTCACCAAACCCAGCGTCAAAATCCAGCGCGCCGACGGCGAGGTCATCAAGATCACCTTCGACACCATCACCGAGATCGTCGATCACAACCCGGCGGAAAGCAGGCCGTGAAACGCTCCGGCAGTAAGCGTTAAGCGGCGAGCAGTCGGGGGAAGTTTCACCCGGCGCATGCACGCGCGCCCTCATTAACGGCCCGCCGCCTGCCGCCCGCGGCTCGCGGCCTGCTTTGTCGCTGCGCGAAAAAAAGCCCTCTTCGTCGCGGGTGGGTTTTAATGTATGATATTTCGCGCGGCGGGTGGTTTTAAGGGAAGCATCCGGCGTTGGCAGCATCGTTTATGCAGAAAACTTCCAACATCACGATTCAGGAGTTCGGCGGGCGCGTGGCGAGCGTCTGGGAGGGTTTGCGACCTTCTACGCGCAGCCTCGTCGAGCGCGCGCTCACCTCCGCCGCGCCTGTCTCGATTTGCAACAGGAGCAGCAGGGTCGTCAGCGCGTCTTACGACGCGCGCTCCGAATGGGAACTGAGCCGCCTGCTCTCCGCCCTCGACGGGCGCGCGAAGGAGGCGGGCGCGCCTGCCCTGAGCACCGAAGAGGAACGCGAACTCACACGCATGGCCGAAACCTGCGCCCACGTCCTGCACGGCGAAGCGCGCTCGGCGGAAGTCTTCGCACAACTTTTGGAGCGCGCGCTCGGCGTGCGCGATTACGCGCGCGTTGACGTGCTCGCAGACACTTTAACGGCGCGCCTCGCTTCGAGCGAAATCTGCGAACTCGCGCGCCACCCGAACCCGTCGGTGCGCGCCCTCGCCCACGAAGCGCTCGCGCAATCGCCCACAGGCGTCCTCGTCGAACTGCTCGGCGACCCGGTTGACTCCGACGTGGCGCGCGACGCGCTCGAACTTCAGGCCGACGACTACGGCTCGGAAGAAGCCCGCTGGGTCGTCAGCGCGCTGGAACGCGCCGACGCCAGCGAAGAAGACGAAGCATAAGAAAAGCCGCTCAACTGCCGAGCGGCTTTTCACTTTCAACCTCACCTTATTCCCACTGCCCGCACTTCAATTCCACGACATACGCGCCGAGTTCGTTATGCGCCCGCCGCGTGTAGGTGAAAGCACGCTCAAGCGCCGCCGTCCCCGCCAAACGCCGCTCATCTAAATCTTGCTGCTCGTCAGGCGCGGGCGGAGGCGCAAGCCCGCAGATCAATTGAATCAACGCGTCGATCATCTCGCCGTCGTCGTATCGAGTGAAGGCATCAACCAACTCACTCGCCCGCTCCTCACTGACGGGCAAGGTTGACCAGCGCCGGAGCGGTTCGTCGAAATCCGGCTCTCGACGCACGCGGGCGTGTGGCGTGCGCGTGTTATCATCTTTTCGCATCAGTAAGTCCTTTCACGAGTGGTTACTGGTGTAGAGGGCTTACCAAGACTGCGATCTTCGGTAAGTCCTCGCCTATTTCTATTGACGAAGTAAACTATATCGTAAGAATTAGGGATGGTCAACGGTAATATTTCGCGTGCGATAGGGTTTATGCTAATTAATTTCTCTGGTATGAAAGGACACTGAATGGCTAAGACCTTAACCACACAAGAAGCCGCCGAGAGGTTAGGCATTTCCGCTATTCGCGTGCGCCAATTAATCAGTGCGGGACGTTTGCCTGCGGAAAAGTTTGGACGTGACTATATGATTAAGGAAGAAGATTTAGAGTTGGTAGCAGACCGCAAACCAGGCAGACCGCCGAAGGCTAAAGTTGAGAAGGCTTCTAAGGTGAGTAAGAAGAAGGGCAGGAAGTGAATATATCTCTCCCACCACAGCAACCTACTATAGAAAGTCTCCTGAGTCGGGCTAGCTTGGCAAGCTTTGCGGGGAGTCTAGATCGTCGTCAAGCAGCAAGTGGGCTTCCCCATAAAATAGCGTCTGCCTATAAACCGGGAATCCTGTCTACAAAATCATGATATATTAACAATAGGAGAAAATGTGGACGTGGCATCAAAACCTTTTAACCGAGTTTTTAGAATTACCGACGAAACTACCGGAAAGGTGGTGTACCTGAACGGAGAGCAAATTGCTAGAATAGAGATTTTAAAAACACAACAGGAAGTAATATTCTACACATCTGACGGGAACACATTTACCCTTAAGGGTGAAGGGGCTGCGATAGTGATTAAGGTGATCGAGGCAGAGGCCGGTTCAGGGCGGGATAATTGATATGTCTAGCGAAGATACTACAAAAGATATGAATGAGCTTCGCTCTTTTGAGGAGCGCGTACTGAAAATGCTTGAGGATATAAGTGCGCGATTAGAGTCTGTAGAGTCTAAAGTCGAGCAACGAATGTTTGATACAAAGCCGATTTGGGAACGTGCTTTGAAAGAGATAATGGAAGTTAATCAACTTTTGGCAAGCCTTAATAGGAAGATAGATGTACTTGGCAAAGATATGCTGACACTTCGCGCCGACCAATTAGGAATAGAAACACGTCTCAAAAATCTTGAGGCTCAAGATAAAGACAACTTAATCACTATCGGATAGTCAAAATAAAATCTTGGTGTGTGGCGGCGAGAGTATTTCACTATCGCCGCTTTTATTTCTTTGAGCGATAGATGAATTTGCTCGACAACGCTGCAAATGGATTACCTTAATGGACTCTAAACTTTCTTAAAAGTCTTCCAAATACAACCTAAGACAAGGAGTTCTTAACATCTGGTGGGTCGGCCTTTCCCACACATCACGCCGTGGGCTACTACGTGCCGCCCCTGTCGGGGCTTTCAATTATCACGCCGCAGAACTTTGTAGTTCGCCGATCTCGCGCAGACGCGCGACGACCTGTTCGATCAGCCAGTTCGGCGTCGAAGCTCCGGCGGTGACGCCGACGCGCTCCACCCCACGCAAATCCTCGGCGTCAATCTCCTCCGGCGTCTCGATCAGAAAACTCCGCTCGCAGCCCTCCTTGCAGACCGAGAGCAGCTTCAAACTGTTCGACGAATGCTTGCCGCCGATGACGTAGAAGGCTTCGACGTGCGTGGCGAGCGCGCGGGCGGCGTCCTGCCGGTCGCGCGTGGCCGAGCAGATGGTGTTGACGATCTGCGGTTCACTGTCCGACTTGCCGCGCACGGCTTCGGCGGCTTCGAGAAAGGTGCTGAGTTTGATGGTCGTCTGCGAGACGACGAGCGGCGCGTGGAGCGCAGGTAAATTCGCCACCTCCCCCGCGTCGCGGACGACGTGCGAATTATTCGGCGCGTAGCCGACGACGCCGATCATCTCCGGGTGATCCGGGTTTCCGACCACGACCACGTCGCGCCCCTCTGCGGCGGCGCGCTCCGCGAGCTTCTGCACTTTGGTGACGAACGGGCACGTCGCGTCAACTACGTGCGTGGCGCGCGTTTCGAGTTCGCGTTGCACTTCGGGCGTAACGCCGTGCGCGCGAATCACCGCCGTCACTTCGCCTTCCACGTCCGCAGGTCGTTCAATCGTCGCGACGCCGTGCGATTCGAGGCGTTGAATCTCCTGCGTGTTGTGAATGAGCGGCCCCAGTGTGCGCACGCGCGCGCCCTGCGAAAGCGCGTCCTCCACCATCTCGACGGCGCGCTCCACGCCGAAACAGAACCCGTACTCCTCGGCCAACAGAACCTGCATTTGTTTACCTTCGACTAAAATATTCTTTACCCCATGCCCTCGGGCGGGGGCGGCGGTGGCTGTGTTTGCGGCTCGTGGTTGCAACGCCGCTGCCACTCTTCGCGCAGACGGTCGCCGCCGCGCAGGGCTTCGTCAATCCAACCCATCTTCTTGTCCGCGATCCAGCGCACGCCGCCGAGGATGTTCTTTTCAAACTCCGCGACCTTGTAGGCCACGTCGCGCGGCAGAATGGCGTAAGACGCATCACTCAGGAAACGCAGCGCGTCGCAGAGCGTGTCGCCGGTGTGGTAGCGTGATTTGTTTGCTTCTTCCATAAACGAGTATCACTCCCTTCCCACCGTCATACGGTCAAATGCCCGCCCGCGTTCCATCACAGATACTAGCACAAC
>DASQDV010000903.1:0-5055 GCA_035633995.1 Pyrinomonadaceae bacterium
GGCTCGCGCGTGCTCGTGACAGATTATTTTGCCGAAGACGCGCCGCTCGTCGAACTCGAAATTGACGAGCACGCCAGTCTTCAGGAGGAGGCCGCGCGCCGCTTCGCGCGCTACACGAAGGCCAAACGCGCCGCGCAGGAGACGACGGCGCGCCTCGCCGAGTTGAAGGCCGAACTCGCCGCGCTCGAAAGACGCCAGCGCGAACTCGAAGCGATTGTCGTCGCGCGCGACGCGCCTGCGCTCGAATCGTTCGACGAAGCGCGGCGCGGCGCGAAAGGAGCGGGCGCGGCGGGCGGGCGCGGCGGCGACGCGGCGAAGGGCGCACCGCGCACGAAGGCGCAGACGAGAGCGGCCGAGCAGACGGCGGGCGCGCGTCGCTATCGTTCGTCGGACGGCTACGAAATCCTCGTCGGGCGCGCCGCGCGTGATAACGATCAACTCACGTTCAAAGTGGCGCGCGCGCACGACCTCTGGCTGCACGCCGCGGACTATCCCGGCTCGCACGTCATCGTGCGCAACCCTGCGCGCGGCGAAGACGTGCCGCACCGCACCATCATCGAGGCCGCGCAACTCGCCGCGCATTTCAGCCAGGCGAAACGCGATGCCAAAGTCTCCGTCCATTACACGCCGCGAAAGTTTCTCTCCAAGCCGAAAGGCGCAGCGCCCGGCCTCGTCCGCATGTCGAGTTTCCGCACGCTGCTCGTCGAACCGCGCGAGGGCGTCGAACGCATTTGACGCCGCGCCCGCGTGTATCCTTTCTTTTGTAAGCATCCGCGCACAGTTTCGTTACGAGCTTCGGCTATCGTGTTTTAGAATTTTAAGACACAAACGGGTGAATCGAATCGTATGAGCACTAACTTTGTCGAACCTCTGGAACAGATGGCAACTAACCTGCTCGACAACCTCGCCGACGCGCTCGTCGGCAAGGCTTCGACTTTGCGCGACGGCACGGAGCACGCGGGCGTCGAACTGCCGCGCGACCTCTACGCGCACAGGGACGCCCAGACCGAGTGGTGGTATTACACAGGCCACATGCGCACCGTGTCGGGTCGCCGCTTTGGCTTCGAACTCGTCTTCTTCAAACGCCGCACAGACCTCGACCGCTTCGGCGTCGTGCCCCTGCGCCTGATCGCCAACCCGCTCTATCTCGCGCACTTCGCTTTGACGGACGAGTCGCGGGCACGCTTTCGTTACGCTCACCGCAAGAGCGCGAACAGCCCTTTTGATCCCCCGGCACAGATGAGCGAGCGCGCGTTTCGCCTGAAGCTCGGCGATTGGTCTGTGCGCGAGGCCGACGGTCGGCATCTCCTGCGCGCGACGCTCGGCGACGATCTCATCTTTGAAGTCAACTTGCGCCCCACGAAGCCCGCCGCGCTCAACGGCCACGCGGGCGTCGGCGTCAGCTTTAAGGATGTGGGCGAGGCGTCGCGCTATTTTTCCTTCACGCGGATGGAGGCCGAAGGGCAGATCACCTGGCACGGCGAGACGGAACGCTGCGCGGGCGCGGCGTGGATGGACAGGGAGTTCGGCACGTGGCGCACAACCGACAAGCAGAAGGGCTGGGACTGGTTCAGCGTGCAACTCTCGACCGGCGCGGAGTTGATGGTCTATCACATACGCGACGCCGCCGGACAGCCCTCGGAGTTTTCGAGCGGCACCTTCGTTGATGCGGAAGGGCGCGCGACGCACCTCACGCGCGCAGACTTCACGCTTCAGGCCACCGCCCACTGGAAAAGCCCGCACACGGGCGCAACTTATCCGGGCGGCTGGCGTCTCGGCGTCCCGCGCGTCGGCATCGAACTGGAAGTGACTCCGGTGATGCAGGATCAGGAACTCGACACGCGCGGCACGACGATGATCGTCTACTGGGAAGGCGCATGCACCGTGCGCGGGCGACACGGCGCGGCACAGGCGGAGGGGCGCGCTTATGTCGAACTCGTCGGCTATGACCGCTCGCACGAGCAGCCGTCCATCACCACCTTTCTCTTCGGCAACTCGCTCGACCGACGCTGGCGCAGCATCTTCGGATAAAGGCGCGACGCACCGGAAATCGTGCACTGATGTTCCATTTGGCAACGCGGGGCGTCCATTCATACTTTGCGACGAACGGCACGAGCGCGCGATGCAGCTTGCATTATCAACACTTTAAGTGCGTCGAGGCCGAACGCTTCGTTGTCGGCTCCGCGCGGCACGGTGGTTGCCGTTCTCGTGCGTGCATGTTCTTAAATCGAAACTCTCTCCGGCGGTGTTCCGGCAGCCGCAAACACAAATGTCGTAGTTTCACATACCGAACTTAAAGGAAAGGGTTGAACGATGAAAAAGTTTCTAATTCTGGGCGTCATGGCATTGCTTTTGGGTGGCGCGACCGAGGCGTCGGCGCAAAGGCGCAACAACGACCGCAACGACCGCGAACGCATCCGTCGCGGCATCCGCTCCGGCCAAATCACGCGCGAAGAGGCACGCCAGATTCGTGAACGCGAACGGCAACTGCGCGCCGAGCGTCGCACCTACCGTTCGGACGGCGTGCTCACGCGCGAAGAACGGCGCGAGATTCGCCGCGACGAGCGCGAGCAGGATCGCTACATCCGCAGCCAACGCCGCGACGACGACCGCAACAACCGACGCTGGCGCAACCGTAATGATGACGACGATGATCGCAGACGCGGCAACGGCTACTATCGGCGCGGCGCGGGTTCGCGCTCACACCCGGTCTTCGGCGAGGGCGGCAAACGCAAACATGGACGCAACAACCGCTGGAACTAACACGTAAGCAGACAAGTTAACTATTCCCGGCTTCGAAAGCCCGCGCCCGTCAACCGAGACGGCGCGGGTTTCGTTTATTTACAGGCTTCGTTTATTTATTGTCGAGCAAGAGCCAGAAGTAGGGCAGGACTTCCGTGTAGAGTCTGCCGGTGCGTCCCCACATGCGGTTGCGGTGGTCGCCGTTGTATTCCTCGAAGATGTGCTCGACGCCGAGTTCGGTGAGTTTGCGCGCGAAGGCGCGCGTCGTCGGTGGGATGTGCGTGAACTCGTCCTCCCAGCCCGTGTCGAAACGCAGGCCGCGCAGGCGTAGCAGGTTCGCCCTGTACTGCGCGGCCATGTTGAGAGGCATATTCGCTGTCCAATTGCCGTAGGCCGGTTCGCTCGGCTGTAGTTTTCCGTCAACCATCTTGTAAGGCAGGTCGGCGTAAAAGTGTGGGCGTTGCGGGTTGGGCGAGAAGGCTTGCGCGACGCACAAGCCCCCGACCGTGTAGATGCCGCCGCGAAACACCTCTTCGAGCGTCGTCATCTTAAACAGCGCCACGAAGGCGGGATTCTCAAGCGAAATGTCGTTGCCCCAACCGAGCACCGCCGGGTTCATCGCGTAGACGACGCTGAAAACTTCCGGGTGCTTCATCCCCACTTTGATCGCGCCGTGCCCGCCCATCGAATGTCCGGCCAGAGCGCGACTTTCGGCGCGCGCCAGCGTCCTGTACTTCTTATCTATGTAGCCGACCAAATCTTTCGCGGTGAAATCTTCCCAGTTGCCCGTCGCGGCGGAGTTTGTATAGAAACTCCCCATCATCTTCGTGCGCTGGTCGGGCATGACGACGATCATTTCGCCGAAGCGACCTTCCGCCACGCCGTTGTTCATCAACCCGCGAATCGTTCCCCACGCGTCGGTCTGCCCCTTCCACGCCGCAGTGAAGTCTCTGTCTGTGCCGCCAATCCCGTGCAGCAGGTAGACGACCGGATAACGCTTCGTCGGCGCGCTGTCGTAACTTGGCGGCAAGTAGATGGAGACGTTGCGCTCCGTCGCCTCGCCCGTCACGTTGTTTTCCAGCGACGCGCCGTGAACCTTCTCGCGGACGAGCCTTCCCTCCTGCGACAGCGCGGCGACGGGCGCGGCGACAAAGAAGGCGAACAGTAAGAGCAGCAACCGTGCGGCGCGAAGGGCGTGGCGTGCAAAGGTGCTTTGCGAGTTGATCGTGTTCATATTTTCGGATGCTCCCCGGGGCAAGTTCTTGATTTGACGTGCAAACGATTGTTTGACTCTCTTAAGACGCACCGGCGGGAATTTCTGTTACAGAGATCGAGCGGGCGGGCACATTTTATTGCGGCGCTGCTTCCAATGAAACAGCCGGACGCGTGCCGACGGTACGCAGCCCCGCGCGAATCGGCTATCATCGCTCCGTTACCTTCGTAGCTTAACGATTCGCACAGGATAATTCACAGATGACAGCCAGCACCGAACAAAAGGACACGTCAGCAGAACTATTCGCGCGCGCCGTCGAACTGATGCCGGGCGGCGTCAACTCGCCGGTGCGTGCCTTTCGCGGCGTCGGCGGCACGCCGCGCTTCATACGCGCGGCACGCGGCGCGACGATGACCGATGTTGACGGTCGCACCTATGTTGATTACGTCGGCTCGTGGGGGCCGATGATTCTCGGCCACGCAGACCCCGAAGTTATCGCCGCCCTCACCGACGCGCTCGCGCGCGGCACAAGCTACGGCGCGCCCACCGAACTGGAGATCGAGATGGCGGAAGAGATTGCGGACGCCGTCCCTTCAATCGAGATGGTGCGGATGGTGAACAGCGGCACGGAGGCGACGATGTCTGCAATTCGCCTCGCGCGCGGCGTCACGGGGCGCACGAAGCTCGTCAAGTTCGAGGGTTGCTATCACGGGCACGGCGATTCGATGCTCGTGCGCGCCGGTTCGGGCGTCGCCACGCTCTGACTGCCCGACAGCCCCGGCGTGCCGCCCGCGCTCGCCGCAGAGACGCTCACCGTTCCCTTCAACGACCCGGAATCGCTCGCGCGCGTCTTCGACGAACACGGCGCGCAGATTGCAGCCGTTATCATCGAACCCGTCGTCGGCAACATGGGCTGCGTCCCGCCGCGCGAAGGCTACCTGCAACAGGTGCGCGACATCACCACGCGCCACAGCGCCCTGCTCATCTTCGACGAAGTGATGACCGGCTTTCGCCTCGCGCGCGGCGGCGCACAGGAGTTGTACAACGTCGCGCCCGACATCACGACGCTCGGCAAGATCATCGGCGGCGGCCTGCCCGTC
>DASQDV010000904.1:0-3792 GCA_035633995.1 Pyrinomonadaceae bacterium
TTCGCGCGCGCGGTCGTGCAGGCCCTTGCGGTCGTAGGCGACGGCCAAAAGGTTGTGCGCTTCGGACAGGCGCGAATCGAGCGAGACGGCGCGCGACAGTTCGCGTATCGCTTCATTCAGGCGGCCTTCGTCGAACATCGCGCGCCCGCGCGCAAGGTGCTCTTTCGCCGTGCCGCCCGCGTCCGTGTTGCTCTCCGCCGCGCCCGCCGTGCGGCTGTCTTCCACGCGCAGCAAGGGCGCACTCTCGAACTTCGCCAAGTCTTTCTCCGACATGCGACTCATCTTGTTGTCGTCGCCGCCACCGCCGAAGAGTTTGCCCACCGCCTTGAACGGGGCTTTGAAGAGGCGCGCGAAACGATTGCCCTTCTTCCTGGGCTTCTCTTCGCTCGACACTACTGCGGCGGCGTCTTCGGTCGTCCCGGTGGCCGAGCCGTCGGAGGCGACGATGGCGGCGGCATCGTCTCCGTCGCGTTCGTTCGTCTCGGCGCTCCTGACGGCCGAGACGCCGACGGTCAACACGATGGCGATGATGAATGCTTTGAGCGTGCGATTGCGCATGATTGAAAACTCCTTTACATCTTGGCGAACGAATCGATGAGATTGAGCGCGGCGGGGCCGAGGATGGCAATAAAGAGCGTCGGGAACAAAAAGCACGCGAGCGGGAAGAGCAACTTGACGGCGGCCTTCTGCGCCGCCTGTTCCGCGCGCTGCCTGCGCTTCGTGCGCAAGCTGTCGGCATAGACGCGCACGGCGCGCGCGATTGACGTGCCGAAGCGATCCGCCTGAATGAGCATCGCGACGAGGCTGCGCAGATCGTCAACGCCCGTGCGCTCGGCCAGATTACGCAAGGCTTCGTCGCGGTCGCGCCCGACGCGGATTTCAAGGTTGGTCAATTCAAATTCTTCGCTAATCTCCGGATGCACTTCGCGCAACTCTTCGCCGACCTTCACAATCGCGGCGTTCAAACCGAGTCCCGCTTCGATGGAGACGACCATCAGGTCGAGCGCATCGGCCAAGCCCCAGCGCACGCGCTGCTGCCGACTCTTGACCATCTTGTTCAAGATATAACGCGGCAAAAAGAAGCCCTTGATGAACGCGATGAGAATCCAGAGGATCGCGCTGCTGAGCGGTCGCGCCATGAGCGCGCACCCGAGCGCGACCATCGCCGGATAACCGATGAGCGTGCAGATTTGAATGGCGCGATAGACGATTGGCGCGTTTGGCGAACGATACCCGGCCTGCATCAACTGCTTTTGCAGCTTCTTCGCTTCGGCAGCCGAAGGCGGCGCGAGCCTGTGGAGCGGCTTCGCCACACGTTCGGCGAGCGCCGTCATGCCGTCGTCCGACGCGGCGTTTGCGCTCAAGTCCACGCCGCCCGCGCGGACAGCACCGCCGCCGCCCGCCGTCTCGCCCATGCGCCGCAAGCGTTCGGTCGCCGCGCTCGCCGGGCGAAACATCAACCAGTAAATCCCCATCACGGCGAGCGTGATGAAGGCGAATGTCGAAAGTGTGATGATGAGAATCATAAGAACCGTCCGTTGTCAGCAGTCAGTTGTCCGTTGTTCCTTGCCCGTCGTCCGTTGATCTATTTCATCTTCAGTTTGCCGCTCGATAACCACATGCAACGGACAACTGACAATGGACTACTGACAGCCTTCAAATCTTGATATTCAAAATTTTCCGAATCACGAGCATGCCCGTGATCTGTAAGCCGATGGCGGCGGCGGCGAGTTTGTGGCCGCGCGGGTCGTTCCACATGACGCTCATGTATTCGGGGTTCATCACCGTGACGGCGAGCGCGACGAAGATGGGCAGGCCGCAGAGAATCCACGCCGACATGCGCGAACTCGTCGTGAGCGTGCGCAAATCTTCCATGATGCGGAAGCGTTCGCGGATCGTGTGCGCCACCTTTTCGAGCACTTCGGCGAGGTTGCCGCCCGTCTCGCGCTGGATGAGGATGGCCGTGATGCACAGTTTCAAATCCAGCAGCGGCACGCGCGCCGCGAGGTTGTCGAGCGCGAGTTTGAGCGAGAGGCCGAGGTTCTGTTCCTCGTAAGTCTTGCGAAACTCGGTGGCGATGGGGTCGGGCATCTCGGTGGCGACCATGTGCAGCGCTTCGGCGAAGCCGTGACCGGCGGACAAACCGCGACTCATCAGTTCGAGCGTGTCGGGCAGGTCTTCGAGAAACTTGTTGAGCCGCTTGCGCCGCGCCCACACGACATGAACGAACGGCACGGCGGCGGCAACTGCTCCGGCCATGACGATCAGGATGATCGAGATCGTGAGCATCGAGGCGGCGAGACCCGCAAGCATCGCGGCCATGAGCGAAAACATGAAGAGTCGCGTCACGGTGATGTGCAGGTCGGCCTGATCGAGCATGCGCTTGAGCTTGGTCGCCACCTGCACGCGCACGAGCAGGCGGTCGAGCAGCGGTATCTCGCTCATCAATTCCTGACGCGCAAGTTGCACCTCGATGTCCGCGTCGTGCGCCGAATGCAAGAGCGCTTCCGACAGACGCTGCTTCAGGCGAGCGCGCTTCTTCTCCGAGCCGCGCGTCGCCAGCAGGTAGCCCGCGAAGGTCAGGAACAAACAGAAGGCAAAGACGAAAAATGGAATCATAAGAGCACCGGAATTCAGGATTCAGAAAACAGAATTCAGAAGGTAGAAGTCAGAATTTTTGTCTGCAAAAGATGCTGCCGGTAAGTGCGGAGGCTTTCTTCCGACTCCTGAATTCTGTTTTCTGAATTCTTCGTTTAACTCTCTTCAAAAAACACGCGCGGCAGTTGCATGCCGTAAACTTTGAGGCGTTCGGCGAAGCGCGGGCGCACGCCTGTCGGGCGGAAGCGACCGACGACGTGGCCGTCTTTGTCTATGCCCTTGCGCTCGAACATGAAAATTTCCTGCATCGTGATCGTGTCGCCTTCCATCCCTGTGATCTCGGAGATGGAGACGACGCGGCGCGTGCCGTCCGAGAGGCGCGCGGCCTGTATGACGAGGTTCAAGGCCGACGCGATCTGCTGTCGCATGGCGCGCTCGGAGAGTTTCATGCCCGTCATTTGAATCATGGTTTCGAGTCGCGCCAGCGCATCGCGCGGGGTGTTGGCGTGCACGGTCGTTAAACTACCGTCGTGGCCGGTGTTCATCGCTTGCAGCATGTCGATGGCTTCGCCGCCGCGCACCTCGCCGATGACGATGCGGTCTGGACGCATGCGCAGGGCGTTCTTGACGAGGTCGCGCTGGGTAACTTCGCCGCGCCCTTCAATGTTTGGCGGGCGCGTCTCAAGGCGGACGACGTGCGGCTGCTGGAGTTGCAACTCGGCAGAGTCTTCAATCGTGACGATGCGCTGTTCTTCGGGGATGTAAGCGGAAAGCGCGTTCAAAAGCGTCGTCTTACCCGCGCCCGTGCCGCCGGAGATCAAGACGTTCAGGCGCGCGTTGACGCACATCTCGAACATGTCCGCGATGTCTTTCGTGAGCGCGCCGATCTCGATGAGCTTCGACATGCGCAGGGGTTCTGCGCCAAAGCGGCGTATGGAGAGCACGGGGCCGTCCAAAGAGAGCGGCGGGATGATGGCGTTGACGCGCGAGCCGTCCGAGAGGCGCGCGTCAACCATCGGCGACGACTCGTCTATGCGGCGACCGACGGAAGAGACGATGCGCTCGATGACGCGCATCAGGTGCTCGTCGTCTTTGAAGGTGACGTTGGTGCGTTCGAGTTTGCCGCGCCGTTCGATGTAGATGTTCTGCGGCGAGTTGACGAGAATGTCGGAGATGGTCGAGTCGGCGAGCAGC
>DASQDV010000905.1:0-5235 GCA_035633995.1 Pyrinomonadaceae bacterium
GATTAAATCTCCTTCGTGTCTGCGCGCCTTCGTGTTGAAATTTACCGGTCAAACAATTCTCCGTCCGATTTTACTTGAGCCGCGTTTCGGTCACTTCGATCCGGCGGATGCGGTCGCCGCGCGTGATGCGGTCAACGATCTCCATGCCTTCGACGACGCGCGCGAAGACTGTGTAACCGCCGTCGAGGTGCGGCTGCGGCGAGTGCGTGATGAACCACTGCGAGCCGCCCGTGTCTTTGCCGGAAAGCGCCATGCCGACCGCGCCGCGCGCGTAGGGCACTTCGTTGATCTCGCAGCGAATCTGGTAGCCGGGGCCGCCGTTGCCGTCGCCGCGCGGGTCGCCGCCCTGTATGACGAAGTTCGGCACGACGCGGTGGAACGCGATGTTGTTGAAGTAGCCGCGCCGTGCGAGTTCGACAAAATTATCGACCGTGAGCGGCGCGGCGTCGGGCAGGAGTTCCAACTTGAAAGCGCCCTTGTCCGTGTTGACCGAAGCCAGCACGCGCATCTGGCGGCGTGCGAGAGCGCGCCGGTAATCACCGATCCGGTTGCGCGTGGCGACCGTCTCGATGCTCCCGTCGTCCGCGCCTGCCGTCGTCGCTGCTGTAGCGGTGTCGGGCTGCGCGGCTTCGAGGATGGCGGCGGCGCGGCGGCGCAAGAGGTAATCGGGCGAGTCGCGCGCGGTTTTGATGGCGTCGAGCGCGGCTTCGGATTTTTGTTTGGCGAGCGCGTCGAGGATGGCGAGCGCGGCGTCGTTCATCTCGTCGCGCTGTAGCGCTGCGGGGAGGGCTGCGGCGAGCGCGGCTGTGGTCTCCGGGTCGGGCGCGAGTTCGCCGAGTTGACCGGCGGCGGTGGCGCGCACGATCACGTCGGGCGCGGCGAGTTGCCCGCGCATGACGAGCGCGCCGTCGGGCGGTTTGAAAGCGGCGATGGCCGTGAGCACGTCGGGCAGGGCGAGCGCGGGCGTTGACGCGTCTGCGAGCATCGCGCGCAAGGCCAACTGCGCGTCGGCCTGCACGGAGACGGCGCTATTGCCCGCGCGCTCGCTCGACACGGCGGCGATCTCGCCGAGTCCCTGCGCGATGGCCGCGTAGGTCTGCCACGAGATGCGACTGTCGGGCGCGCGGAAGGCGAGTTGATGAAACGGGCGTTCGCGCAGGTATAGGTTCGGCGCGATGCGCGCCGCCGCGATCTCCGCCTCCGGCGCGCTCCACTGTTCGGCTTCGCGCAACGCGCGGACAAGCGAGAGCGCGCGTTCGTTCGCCGTGTTGGCAAGGATGCGGCTCAGGCCGCCGGCCAGTTCAAGCAGTTCGTTCAACACGGTGGGACGTGCCGATGGGTTCACCGTCTTCGCCCCGCGATAAGCAGCCAGCAAAGCCTCGCCGCGTTTGACGAGCGGTTCGGTGGCGCGCGCGTCTTTCAAAGTGCCGAGCGAGCGAATCGCGCTGACGCGCACGCGTTCGTCGCGGTCGTTCGTGGCGTGTTCGAGCAGCATGTCGAACGCGCTTTTGTCTTCCGCCGCTCCGAGCGCGCGTGCGGCGTTGGCGCGCACGACCGGGTCGGTATCCGTCACGAGGAGCTTCCGCAGTTGATCGTTCGCGTTCTTCGCGCGCAGGCGCGTGATGGTGTTCGCGGCGTCGGCGCGCAGCCGCGCGTCCGTCGAGTCTAAAAAGAGCGCGACGACGCGCCCCGCGCCTTCGGGACGCGCGCGCAAGACCGCCGTGAGACCGAGCAGCGCAACCTCTCGATTCGCCGCGAGTTTCTGGCGCGCTTCAAACTCAAGCGCGACGAGCAGAGACTTGCCGATCTCTTTGGCACGCGCCTCTTCGGCCTTCGGCATGGCCGCCGCGATCTTTCCCAGCGCCTCCACCGCGCGCGCACGCACGCCCGCCGTTTCGGTCACACTCGCCGGAGTCTTACGCTCGATAACGGCCAGCAACGCTTCAGCCGCCGCGCCCGATTCAATCTCGCCGAGCGCAAAGGCCGCCGCCGCGCGCACGCCCTCGTCCCTGTCGGTTTGCAATAGCGCGACAAGCGGCGAGACGGCACGCGCGTCGCCGATGCGTCCCGCGCCGAGCGCGGCGCGACGGCGCACGCTCGCATTTGCGTCCGAGAGCAGCGCGCCGAGGTCTGCCGCGTCGAAGCGTCTCTCGTCTTCCGCGCGCACGATGCGCAGCAAAGTCTCTTCGGGAACCGGCAGCGCGCGCACTTTCGCGGGCGCGCGGCGCTGCGGCGTGCGCCTACCTTGCGCGAACGCTTGCGGTGAGACGCCGACGCCGTAGCACGCGAAGACGAGGAGCAGGAGCAGGGCGGCGCGCGTTCGTCGTCCGCGCCGCACGACGGCGAGAAGCGATACCTTTTCCGTATGAACTGTAAATCGCATGAGTTTTTTTAATTAACTTTCGATGTCGCCCGCCCGACCGCGGGGCGCTCTCGTTAGCATGGGAGAAACTTCATGTATGTATCGGCGAGGCGCGCCGCTTCTGTCAAGTCGGAAAAGCAAAGGATGAGAGATGAATAAGTTTTCAGTTTACGGTTTTCAGTTATCAGTTAAGACAAAGCTGAAAACTGAAAACCGGTAACTGAAAACTTGTCTCCCGTTCCTTTTATCCTTTCGCTTCATTGTTCCGTCACCTGTCTGAAGTTTACTGCACGTAGATTGTCATTTCGAGGCCGCCTTTCAGTTGCCGCCTGCGGTTTTGCAGACTTCGCTTCGCTCTCTTCCGACTGGCATCACGTTTGCCATTGAAGCGACCTGATCTTCGATTATTGAGACGGGAGTAGAAGATGAAGAGAAAATATTTGACGTTCGCGCTGGTCGCCCTGTTGCTCCAAACGTTCGTCGGGATACCGGCTACGGCGTCGTCGGTCGCCGTCAACGAGAAGACGCAGGCGGAGCGCGACGCGCAGACGTTGGAGCAAGTGAAAGTGAAGGTCGCGCGGCTCGGCGTCGGCGAGCGCGCCCGCGTGACCGTGAAGCTCAAAGACGGGACGAAGCTGAAAGGCTACATCTCGCAGGCGAAGGACGCGGAATTCATCGTGCGTGATCGCAAGACCGACGCGCCCACCGTCGTTCACTATCGCGATGTCACGCGCGTCGAGAGCAATCGCGGCCATTCGACCGCCAGAAACATCACCATCGGCGTGGCGGTCGGCGTCGGCTCGGTCTTAACCGTGCTCGGCATCCTGATCGCAGGACTCGACGATTAAACAAACGCGCGCACGTGTCTTTCGTCGCCTTCATCACGCGCCCGCTCAATCCAACAGTTCGACTTCGACGAGCGCGTCGTAGAACGTTGCGCCGCCTCCCATGTCAGTCAGGGCTTGCGAAGTCAATTGGTTGATGTTCGCGCCCCCCGGCGAGAGCTTGTTCCACCAGACCGAAGGCGAGACGACGACGCCCGCGCGTGCGCGCGTCGTCACCACCGCCGTCAGTTCGCACGAGCCGCGCTCGTTCGAGACGCGCACGCGGTCGCCGTCCGAGATGCGGCGCGTGCGCGCGTCCTCCGGGTTGATCTCGACGAACGGGCGTTTCTCCTGCCGGAGTTGTTTGGGGAGATTGGCGAAACTCGAATTGAGAAAGGCGTGCGCCGCCGGGCTGATGAGCGCGAGCGGGAAACGGCGTGCGAGTTCCGGCGCGCTCGCGCGCGACTCGCGCGGCGGGATGAACTCGGGCACGGCGGGCAAGCCCTGTAGTTCGAGCCGCGCGCTGAAAAGTTCGCACTTGCCCGACGGCGTCGGGAAATTTCCTTCGGCGAAAGGCGCGTAATCGTCCGGCACGTTCAGGCGCATCCAGCCGCGCTCGCGCAACGCGTCGAGCGTGATGCCTGCGAGCGCAGGGTGATCTAAGTCAATCGCCTGCCGCGCGATCTCTTCGTCGGAATCTTTGAAACAGTCCTCCTCGACTCCCAGCCGCGCGGCGAGCAGGCGAAACACCTCCGTGTTCGGCTTCGACTCGTGCAGCGGCGCGATGGCAGGTTCGTTGATGGTGAGATAGAGGTGGCCGTAAGCCTTGTGCAGATCGAAATGCTCTAGCTGCGTGGTCGCGGGCAGGACGATGTCCGCGTAGTCGCAGGTGTCGGTCATAAACTGTTCGTGCACGACCGTGAACAGATCGTCGCGCCTGAGACCTTCGAGCACTTTCCCTTGATCGGGCGCGACCGAGGCCGGGTTGGAGTTATAGACGTAGAGCGCGCGGACGGGCGGGTCGTCCGTTTTAGTCAGCGCGTCGCCGAGTTGCGACATGTTGAGCGTGCGCGGGCGGCGCACGGGGATGAGATCGGGGCGTTCGAGCGCGCGGCGATTGACGGGAAACGTGCTGCTTGTGGAGAGAAGTGCGCCGCCCGCCGCGTCGCGCCAAGCGCCCGTCGTGGCGGGCAGGCACGTCACGGTTCGCACGGCCATGCCGCCGCCCGCGTGCCGCTGCATGCCGTAGTTAAGGCGTATGACGGCGGGGCGCGTCGTCGCATATTCGCGCGCCAGCCGTACGACGGTCTCCGCTTCGACGCCGCAAATTTCCGCAACGCGCGCGGGCGTGTACTCGCGCGCCTTGTCTCTTAATTCGTCCGCGCCGACGGTGTGTTGTTCGAGGTAGTCTCTGTCCTCCAGACCTTCGGCGAAGATGACGTGCATGAGGCCGAGCGCGAGCGCGGCGTCGGTGCCGGGCAGAAGGGCAATGTGCTCGTCGCAACGGTCGGCGGTGCGCGTGCGGCGCGGGTCAATCGCAACGACGCGCGCGCCCTTGTGTTTCGCTTCGAGGATGAACGGCCAGAGGTGCACGTTGCTCGTGATGGTGTTCGTGCCCCACAAGATGATGAGGCGCGCATCTGCGAAACGTTCGGGGTCTGTGCCGATGCGCGCGCCGATGGTCGCGTCGTAACCGGCGGAGCCTGCGGAGGCGCAGATCGTGCGGTCGAGGATGGACGCGCCGAGCCGGTGAAAGAAACGCCTGTCCATCGACTCGGACTGGACGAAGCCCATCGTGCCGCAATAACTGGAGGGCATGATCGTCTCCGCGCCTTCCGCGGACGCGGCGAGCGCGCGAAAGCGTGCGGCGATCTCGTCGAGCGCCTCGGCCCAACTGTTCGCCGCGAAACGTCCTTCGCCTTTCGCGCCGGCGCGGCGCAGGGGCGTCTGGATGCGTTCGGGGCTGTGCGTGCGCTGTTCGTAGTTGGCGACTTTGGTGCAGAGCGTCCCGCGCGTGACGGGATGATCCGGATCACCTGCGACGCGCAC
>DASQDV010000906.1:0-1853 GCA_035633995.1 Pyrinomonadaceae bacterium
TGTCAATCTCCGCCCGATCCTCGTGGTGCGCGGCATAGACGATCAAATTCAGCACGCACACGCGCGTCATGCCGGATTCTTCCTCGCCCGCCTCGCTCTGCCAGCTCGCCGCCAGTTCCTTCTCCAATCGCCCGACATCAATGCCCTGCGACGCGTTTTTGGCGGCGGAACTCTGTGGAATCTGTGTGCTCATAACTTTAAGTTGCAGGTTTCAGGTTACGAGTTTAAGGTCTGAGGTTCTTTATTCCTTAACTTGAAACCTGAAACCTGTAACTTGAAACGCTCTCTACGGTCTGCGCCAGCGGCGGCCTTCCTTCTCTAAAAGATCGTGCGTGGCCTGCGGCCCCCACGTCCCGGCTTCGTAGTTCGGGAACGGCGCTTCCGCTTTCGTGGCCGCCCATTCTTCGAGGATGGGCATGACGATCTCCCAGCCGCGCTCGGTCATGTCGGTGCGCGCGTAGAGCGTCGGGTCGCCGAGAATACAGTCGAGCAGGAGCCGCTCGTAGGCTTCGGCGAGTTGGACGCCGAAGGACGCGCCGTAGCGAAAATCCATGTTCACGTCGCGGATGCGCGTCACCTGTCCGGGCACTTTTGCGGCGACGCGCATGGTGATGCCTTCGTCCGGCTGGACGCGTATGATCAGTTGGTTCGGCGACATCTGCTCCATCATCTCGGAGCCGAAGAGCTTGTGCGGCGCGTCTTTGAACTGGATCGCGATCTCCGTGACGCGCTTCGCCAGGCGCTTGCCCGAGCGTATGTAGAAGGGCACGCCCGACCAGCGCCAGTTGTCGAAGTACATCGTGAGCATGGCGAAAGTTTCGGTCGCCGAATCGGGCGCGACGCCTTCTTCCTCGCGGTAGCCGGGCACGGGCTTGCCGTTAATCGAACCCGCGCCGTACTGGCCGCGCACGCACTCGGCGCGGATGCGCTCCGGCGTAAACGGGCGCACGGCGGTCATTGCCTTGATCTTTTCGTCGCGCACCGATTCGGAGTTGAGCGACGCGGGCGGCTCCATCGCGACGAGCGACAAGACCTGAAACACGTGGTTTTGCAACATGTCGCGCACCACACCCGCCTTCTCGTAGTAGCCGCCGCGCCCTTCGACGCCGACCGTCTCGGCGTTCGTGATCTGAACGTGGTCGATGTACTGGCGATTCCAGAGCGGCTCGTAAATGCCGTTGGCGAAGCGGAAGACGAGCAAATTCTGCACCGTCTCTTTGCCGAGATAATGGTCGATGCGGTAAATCTGCGACTCGTCGAGGTGCTGGTGGATGTCGCGGTTGAGAGCCTGCGCGCTGGCGAGGTCTGTGCCGAAAGGCTTCTCGATGATGACGCGAACCCAGCCCTTGCGGCCTTCCTGCGGCCTCGCCAAACCCGCCTGTCCGAGTTGGCGGACGGCCTCGGCGTAGAGCGAGGGCGCGGTCGAGAGATAGAAGACGCGATTGCCCTGAGTACCGCGCTCGCCGTCAATGCGTTCGAGCAGTTCGCCGAGCTTCGTGTAGTCTTCGCTCGTGCCGATGTCAACCTTCTGGTAGTGCAAACCCTGCGCGAAGGATTCCCACACGTCTTCGTCAACGCTCTTGGCCTCCGAAAACTGCGCGACGGCCTCCTTCATGTTGGCGCGAAACTCTTCGCTGCTGAGTTCCGTGCGCGCCGCGCCGACGATGGCAAACTCGGCGGGCACGAGTCGCTCCTGCACGAGACGGTAGAGGGCGGGCACGAGTTTGCGTTTCGTCAAATCGCCGGTCGCGCCGAAGATGACGACGACGCACGGCTCGGCCGTCCGCTCAAGGCGCACGCCCGCGCGCAAGGGGTTTTCCATGACTGTTGCAGACATAACAATAAGGATGAAT
>DASQDV010000907.1:0-3373 GCA_035633995.1 Pyrinomonadaceae bacterium
GAAGCTGCGAGACGATGACGCGCTCCGTGCCGTTGATGATGAACGTGCCGTTATCGGTCATCAAAGGAATTTCGCCGAAGAAGACTTCTTCCTCTTTAATGTCGCGGATGGACTTTGCGCTCGTCTCCTGATCAACGTCGAAGACGGTAAGGCGAATCTTCACCTTGAGCGGCACGCTGTAAGTCATGCCGCGCTCTTGACACTCCTGTTGGTCGTGCTTGTGCTTGAGGCCGACGGGCTCGCCGCAGTTGTCGCAGAGTTGCGGGCGGACGGCGTTGAACGTGCCGCAGTTGTGGCACAAGCTCTCGCCCGGAACGAGCGGGTCAACTTTGACGAGCGTGCCGCAGTTCTTACAATTGGCGCGCAGGTAGCGCAAGCCTTCAAGCCTGCCGCATTTGCACTGCCAGTTGCCGATGTGGTATTCGACGAAATCGAGTTCCGCCGTGCCGCGAAAATCCGAAATGGGGAAGACCGAACGGAAGACGGCCTGCAAGCCCGTCGGCTCGCGCTCCTCCGAGAGCAAGTCCATCTGGAGAAAACGGGTGTAGGAGTCGCGCTGACTCTCGATGAGGTTCGGGATGCGCGCTGCCGTCTTGATCTTCGAGAAGTCATGCAGTGTGGGCGGCTGGCTCAGGCGGCGACCGTGGCCGCTCGTGCTCGCTTGAAGCGGATTTGCAGACATCTTTAATTCCTTAAGCTGTCAGCTGTCAGCAATCAGCTGTCAGCAAAAAAAGGATTTTTATGAGTACGGCTCAAGAGCATTCGGCATCAACCTGCTGATGGCTGATAGCTTAATGCTGGTAGCTTCCTTTAGAGACGACAAAACGCAGCCAGAGCGCACAAGTCTCTGGCCGCTTAAATAAGAGTTCAGCGGTTGATTTTCTTCAAACTGACTGTGGGAGTAACGCCAACGCCTCAATACTCCCCTACCTTAGCCGCTCGGCGGCTCAACTGTCAACAGGCCAGCGACAAGTGACGGGTGACAAGTGACGGGCAAAGGCAAGTCTTGCTTTTAACCTGTCGCCCGTCACCTGCCACTCGTCACTGTTTTACTTGACTTCGACGGTCGCGCCCGCATCGGCCAGTTTCTGACGGATCGTCTCGGCCTCGTCCTTCGAGACGCCTTCCTTGACGGCCTTCGGGGCGGCTTCGACCAGGTCTTTGGCCTCTTTCAGCCCGAGCGCCGTGATTTCACGGACGACCTTGATGACGTTGATCTTGTTGCCGCCGGCGGCTTGCAGGATCACGTCAAACTCTGTCTTCTCTTCCGCCGCCGGAGCCGCATCGCCGCCGCCACCGCCCGCCGAAGGGGCAGCCGCCACCGCAGCCGCAGCCGCCGAGACGCCGAACACCGTCTCCAACTCTTTGACGAGTTCCGACGCTTCCAAAAGGGTCATGCCCTTCAAATATTCGACCACATCTTCTCTAGTTGCCATGATAACTAATTAACCTCCTCAAGGGTTCTGCTTGTTGTGTTCCTTACGTTTAGGGTTCGCAGCAGGAGAACCCACGGGACACTTTCCTCCGTTCGTTGCATCCGAACTTCCGTAAGCGTCCGAGCCATAGAGGACGACCTGACAAACCGTCCCGCCCGTTTTAACCGCGTCCAGCCACACTATTCAATTGCGGATTTCGGATTGCGGAGAGCGAATTAGAAAAGTCGTCTTTGCTTTTCAATACGCGTTCCGCAATCCGCATTCTAAAATTCTATGCGGCTTCACCGCCGCCTTTTTGCTCGCCGATCTGTTTGACGACAATCGCCAGATTGCGCGGCACGGCCGAGAGCACCGTGACCAGGCGCTGCGCCTGACAATTGATCAAAAACATGATCTTCGAGATCAACACTTCCTTCGACGGCAGGCTCGCAATCGCTTCGACATCCCGGAGCGCGACGACTTTGCCTTCGACCACGCCCGCTTTGAACGTGAACACATCCGGGTTCTCTTTGACGAACTTCGACACCGCTTTCGAGAGCGTCACGGCATCCGTCGTGCTCGTCGCAATCGCCGTCACGCCTTTGAAATGCTCGGTCGCGCCCGCGAACGGCGTCCCCTCGACCGCGCGGCGCGCGAGGGTGTTCTTGACGACCATGTATTTTGCGCCCACCTGATCCAGCTGGCGGCGCAACTCCTGATCCTTCGTCACCGTCAATTTATTGAAACCCATCAGCATCGCGGCGGTCGCTTCCTGAAACTGCTGCGTGAGGGCTTCGAGGTCTTGCTGTTTCTGTTCTCTGGTTTTCATTTCTCTATCACGCTCCTCACTTGCTATTTCACGTAAGCCGTTTCGTCCAGAAGCACGCCCGGGCTCATCGTCGAGGCGAGATTCACCTTCTTGACGTACTTGCCTTTGGCCGTCGAAGGCTTCGCGCGCACCACCGCGTTGAGCAGCACTTGCGCGTTCTCGCGCAGGAGTTGCTGATCGAAGGAGACTTTGCCGATGCCGACGTGAATCACGCCCGTCTTGTCCACGCGATACTCGACCTTGCCGGCCTTCGTCTCGCGCACGGCGGTCGTCACGTCCGGCGTCACCGTGCCGGTCTTCGGGTTCGGCATCAGGCCGCGCGGCCCGAGCACTTTGCCGAGTCCGCCGACGAGGCGCATCATGTCGGGCGTGGCGATGACGGCGTCGAAATCGAGCCAGCCGCCCTTGATCCTGTCAACCATGTCCTCACCGCCGACGAAATCCGCGCCCGCCTCTTCGGCCTCGCGAATCTTATCGCCCTGCGCGATGACAAGGACGCGCTTCGACTTGCCCAGACCGTGCGGCAACACGACCGTGCCGCGCACGAGTTGATCCGCCTTGCGCGGATCGACGCCGAGCCACATCGTCAACTCGACCGTCTCGTCAAACTTCGCGAAGGCGATCTCTTTGACCTTCGCCAGTCCTTCATCCAGATTGTATTTCCGGTTCGGCTCGATCTTCTCCAGAGCCGCGCGGAACTTCTTGCCGTGCTTCGCCATAACTCGTCCTCTGAGGTGCAAACGAAAACGCGCGCCTCGCGCCGCTTCCTCCCTCTCAAAAGCAGATGTTAGATGTTAGATGCCGGATGTCAGTAAAAACGCGCTGGCTTCTTTCTAACATCTAGTATCTAGCATCTGACATCTATTCCACCGTCAATCCCATGTTGAGCGCGGTGCCTTCGATGGTCTTGATCGCGCTCTCCAGAGTCGTCGTGTTGAGGTCGGGCATCTTCAGGCGCGCGATCTCCTCGATCTTGGCGCGCGAGATCGTGCCGACCTTCTCCTTGTTCGGCTTGCCCGAACCCTTCGGAATCCCTGCGGCCTTCTTCAACAAATCGGCCGCAGGCGGCGTCTTCGTCTCGAAAGTAAAGGAGCGGTCGGCGTAGACCGTGATGACGACCGGGATTTTC
>DASQDV010000908.1:0-5877 GCA_035633995.1 Pyrinomonadaceae bacterium
CTCTCGATGCGCGTCGGCGCCGCCGTAGATTTTGCCGCCGGAAAGACGATTCGCGTCCCGGCTCGCCGCCGATTACGGCGCGAAAAATTCTGCCCCCGTAAAATTATCGCGCCCTCGTGTCATATTTCGACGCCCGATCTCGCGTGTGTCATCGAAAGGCAAAATGAAAAGATTGCTTGCCTAAAAAGCGTGATTCGTGGAAATATGCTCCGCCTAGTTCAAGTCGTGGGTGAAAGCAGCAGGCGCGTCAAACCGAGCCAACCTGTATTGCCGCTGCAAAGAGCGCACACCGCGCATGCCCGCCAATGTTTAAAGTCGAACCGCGTTGCGACACGAAAGCGCACGCAAAAAAAACCAGAGACGAGGACAACATGAAACCTGCCCCGCTGAAATCTACCCGCATATCAACTCGCTATCGCCTGATCCGCACCACGCCCGCCTTCTTGTTGCTGCTGTGCAGCTTGAGCTTGCTCGCCGCATTGCTCGCTCCCGCAGTCAGGCAGAGCGCGCCGCCGAGTGCCGCCGCCGGGACGGAAATTTCGACACCCTCGCCCTCGTCAGCGCCGACAGAGGCGACGACGCTCGTGGCCGAACGTGCGCGCGAGGCTTACGGCCGTATCGAGTTGAGTTTTGAAGCCAACCGGGGACAGACCGACGAGTCGGTCAACTTCCTCGCGCGCGGCGCGGGCTAC
Source organism: Pyrinomonadaceae bacterium (assembly GCA_035633995.1). GTDB lineage: Bacteria > Acidobacteriota > Blastocatellia > Pyrinomonadales > Pyrinomonadaceae > JAIVJZ01. The sequence goes on from DASQDV010000908.1 coordinate 693, forward strand.
ACGCTGTTTCTCAAACCCGCAGAAGCGGTCTTCGTCATGTCTCGACCCGGCAGCGCGACGGCGCAAACGGATGTTACCCGCGAGCGGGCGGCGAAGGATAACGGCGTCGCGCAAAGGGCGCGCACCAATATTACCGCCGCTCCCGGTCGCGCCGGTGCAGCCGAGACGGTGACGGCTTTGCGCATGAAACTCGTCGGCGCGCGCTCTGGCGCGACGTTCGAGAGCGCGGACGAGTTGCAGGGCAAGGTCAATTATTTCACGGGCAACGATCCGTCGAAGTGGCGCGCGAACGTGCCGACTTTCGGGCGCGTGCGCTACAAAGAAGTTTATCCCGGCATCGACGTGGTTTATTACGGCAACCAGCGGCAGTTGGAATACGACTTCGTGGTCGCGCCCGGAAGCGACGCGCGCGCCGTGTCCCTTAAGTTTGAAGGCGCGGACAAAGTTGAAGTTGACGCGGGCGGCGACCTTTTGCTGACGGTTGACGGGGCAGTTGTTCGTCAACTGAAGCCCGTCGTCTATCAGGAAGTGGCAGGCGGCGCGCGGCAAGTGGTCGAAAGCGGCTACGCGTTGCAACCCGACGGGCGCGTCGGTTTCGCGCTCGGCGAGTACGACGCGTCGCGCCCGCTCGTTATCGATCCCGTACTCGTTTACTCAACCTACCTCGGCGGCAGCGGCTTTGAGGACGGCAGCGACATCAAAGTGGACACAGCCGGCCACGCCTACGTCTGCGGCCAGACCAACTCGACCAACTTCCCCACGGCCAACGCCATCCAGGCCACCTTCGGCGGCGCGACCTTCGAGGGCGGGCGCGACGGCTTCGTCACGAAATACAACCCGACGGGCACGGGCTACGTCTACTCCACCTACCTCGGCGGCAACGGCGACGACGTTTGCAATAAAATCGCCGTAGATTCCGCCGGCAACGCATACGTCGCGGGCGAGACCACATCCTCGACCAACTTCCCACGCGCCAACGCTTACCAGAACGCCTTCGGCGGCGGCCTCTCGGACGCCTTCATCACGAAGCTTAACCCGGATGGCAGCATGCTCGTCTTCTCCACCTACCTCGGCGGCGACATTTTCGACGCCGCCAGTGGCATCGCGCTCGATTCCTCCAACAACGTCTACATCACGGGACGCACCACCTCGGGGAACTTCCCCACCACGGCCAACGCCGCTCAGACGACGCAGGCCGGCCAATTCGCCGACGCCTTCGTCACGAAGTTCAATGCGGACGGCTCCGCGCTCGTCTATTCGACCTACCTCGGCGGCAGCGAAGGCACCGAAGGCGGGTTTGACGCCGGCTTCAGCATCGCGGTTGATTCCACAGGCAACGCATACGTCACGGGACAGACCCGCTCGACCGATTTCCCCAGAGTCAACGCCGTCCAGAACACCTTCGGCGGCGGCTTCCCCGACGGCGACGCCTTCGTCACGAAGGTCAACGCGGACGGCGGCACCTTCGGCTACTCCACCTATCTCGGCGGCAGCGCGAACGACATCGGGTTTGAAATCGCGGTGGACTCCGCCAACACCGCCTACGTCGCGGGTGTTGCCCGCTCGCCCAACTTCCCCAGAGCCAACGCCTACCAGTCCATGCTCAACGGCCCGTCCGACGCCTTCATGACCAAGTACAGCGCGGACGGCACCTCCTACGTCTACTCGACCTACTTCGGCGGCAACGGCGACGACTCCGCCAACGGCATCGCCGTCAACGCCAGCAACGAGCCTTATCTCGCCATCGGCACTTCTTCGACCGACCTCCCCACCGTCAACCCGAACCAGGCAATGAGCGGCGGCGGCGTAGACGCCTTCGTCACGCGGTTCAACGCGAGCGGCAACGCGCTCATCTACTCCACCTATCTCGGCGGCAGCGGCACCGACGCGGGCTTGTCCATCGCCCTCGACTCAGCCCTCTCGATCTACCTCGTGGGACGCACCTCGTCCGACAACTTCCCCAGGGTCAGTCCCGTCCAGAGCGCGTACGGCGGCGCGCAGGACTCCTTCGTCACGAAGATAGCTCTCGACCCCACGCCCACGCCCACACCGACGCCAACCCCGACTCCAACGCCGACTCCAACTCCCACACCGACTCCAACTCCCACACCGACCCCTACACCTACGCCCACTCCTACACCCACGCCCACGCCGACACCGACGCCAACACCGACGCCAACACCGACGCCAACACCGACACCAACACCGACACCTACGCCGACGCCTTCGCCCACACCGACCCCGGCCGTCGTGCAATTCGCGCAGGCGACTTACACCGTCGCAGAGGGCTTGGAGCGCAACACCGATCCGGCCTCGCTCGTCATCAACGTCACGCGCACCGCCAACACGTCCGGCACAACCACAGTCGAATACCGCACGATTGACCAGCCCGCCGCCGTGCGCTGCGACACGGCCAACGGCACGGCCTACCACCGCTGCGACTACGCGACCACGCTCGGCACGCTCTCTTTCGCCGCCGGCGAGACGCAAAAGACCATCTCCATCTTCATCACCGACGACGCGCACGTCGAGGGCAACGAGACGTTCCAACTCACGCTTGCCAACGCGGCGGGCGGCGGCATCGGCTCGCAGGCGACAACGACCGTGACGATTCAAGACAACGACACGACCGCCTCGAACGTCAACCCGATTGACATGTCGGAGTTCTTCTTCCGCCAGCACTACGTCGATTTCCTGATGCGCGCGCCGGAAGCGCCGGGCTTCGCGCAGTGGGTCGCGGCGCTCAACAATTGCGGCGCGGGCAGCGGTGATCGCGGGCGCGACCCCGCGTGCGACCGTCTCATGGTCTCGTCAGGCTTCTTCCGCTCGGAGGAGTTCTTGCAGGTCAAAGGTTACTTCGCCTACCGCTTCTACGAGGTGGCGCTCGACCGTCGCCCGACCTACGTGGAGTTTGTACGCGATCTGCAACGCCTGACCGGCACGACGCCTGCGGACACGGCGGCGCGGCAGGCGGCCTTCACCGTCGAGTTCACGGAGCGGCAGGAGTTCCGCAACGCTTACCCGGCGGAGATGACACTGAGCGCCTACGTTGACGCTCTCTTTACCAAAGCGGAACTCGGCTCCAGCCAGTCCATCACGCGACAGGACAACACGACGCTCACGCGCGCGCAGTTGGCCGACGGCTCGCGCACGCGCGCCGCGATATTGCGCGAGATCGTCGAGAGCCGCGAGGTATCGAACATGTTCTACACGCGCGCCTTCGTCGCCGCGCAGTATTTCGGTTATCTCAGGCGCGACCCTGAAAGCCCGGGCTACGAAATGTGGCTCGCTTATTTGAACGCGAACCCGAACGACTTCCGCACGATGGTCGGCGGCTTCCTCAACTCAATCGAGTACCGGCTCAGGTTCGGCAGGCCGTAACGCGAGGCGGCGACGGCTTTAGCGTCTGAGCCGACCGGTTGTTCAACGCGAGGTGTGTGGTGCGGAGGCGGCGAGCGCGTCGAGGCGTTTGCGCGCCTCCGCCGCCTCCGCGCTTCGCGGGTAACGGCGCAGAATCTCGCGCCAACTCTCGCCGTCGTAATGAAAACGCTTCGCGTCGCGATCAAAGACGAACGTGACGGCCTGCCGGTTGTAGCGATCCAGTTCGTTGAAATTCAAAAAGTAGCTTTCCAGCGGCGCGCCGCCCGCCGCCATCTCGCGCTCGTCCAGACGACGGGCGGCATCGCGCGACAGTTTCGCCGCCGCCCGCTCGGCCTCGTCGCCGAAAAGCAACAGGACGGCGGGACGCAGCGGCGAGCGCGTGAAGTTGTCGAGAAAAATGCGTGCCCGCGCGATGCGGTCGAACTCCTCCGAGCCGCGAATCAAACGCCACAACTTCTCGTCGTCGCCCGCGCGTGCGGGCGAGGCGACGCTCTCCGCAGGCAGCCACCCGCGCGTCCTCCGCGTCACCGCTACGCGATAAAAATTCACGCCGTCGCCCGCGCGCCTGACGCCCGTAATCGACACCACGCGCCCGCGACTCAGACGCTGCACGAGCCGCGCCGTCAAACGCGCCTCGTCCCTCAGCGCGGCCAGCCGCTCGTCAACCACGACGGCCTGCCCGCCGCGCACTACGCTTGCGGGCGCGCGCCGCTTTGTCTGCCCGTGAGCGTCTGTGTAGAACAGGAGCAGGCAGGCGCATGACGCGGAGGCCAGCAGCAGCAGCAACTTGAAGGGTTGTGAAGTGGCAGAAGTTAAAACGCGAGTCCGCTTGAAAGTTGGCAAGAGTCGAGACATGCAGACAAGTCTCCTTTCGCTGTGTTCGGGTGTATGAGGTTGGGGCGAACAGGATGCGCCGCGCCGGAGCGCCGTTCTTACTTTAACGCGGAGCGCGGCGTCGTGGGTTGGCCGCTATGAGGGCTTCAAGTTTTGTGCGCGCCGCTGTGGTGTGTTTCGTGCGCGCCAAATTTCCCGCGTGATGAAAATGGCAGATGGCGAGCGCGAGCGCGTCGGCGGCGTCGTGCGGCTGCGGCGTCTGCTTGAGCATGAGCAGCACGCGCACCATCTCCTGCACCTGATGTTTCTCCGCCGCGCCGTAGCCCACGACCGTCTGTTTGACGAGGCGCGGCGCATACTCGGCGATCTCCACGCCCGCGCGCTCGGCCTCAACCAGAACCGCGCCGCGCACCTGTCCGAGTTTCAGAGCCGTCTTGACGTTCACGGCGAAGAACGCTTCTTCGACCGCGCACACGTCGGGTCTAAAACGCGTGAGCAACTCGTTGACGCCGTCGGCGATCTTTAACAGGCGCGCGGGAAAACGCTCGCGCGGGCTGGCCTTCAACGTCCCGAAGTCAACCGCGCGGTACGCGCGCCCGTCGCCCTCGACCACGCCCCAGCCCGTCGTCTCGCTCCCCGGATCAATGCCAAGCACACGCATAAATTTCTTGACGGGCGATGCAACCAACGCTCTCCGCCGCCGTTAACTTATTCCGAGCCGCTTTCTGCCGAAGGGTTCGGGTCAAGCACGCCTCCCAGACCGCCCCCAAATGTGATCGTGTGCGGGTTGGCGGGCGTGCCGATACGCGACGACTGGAAATTTTTGAAAAACCCTGATGCCAGATTCAGTGTGTCAATTGTCGTGTTGTTCGGACGCGTAACCTGGAAATAGAGATCGGGGCGGGCTTCGGGAACGCTGGTTCGCTGCGTACTTTTGGTTTCCTTATCCGTGTCGAGATTCAGCCGCGTG
>DASQDV010000909.1:0-1629 GCA_035633995.1 Pyrinomonadaceae bacterium
GCGCGTCACCGACGCGCAACTCGGCGACGGCCTGCGCGCGAGCGGCGCAACCCCCGAAGAGATCGAGACCTTCACCCGCGCCATCCGCACGCGCCTCGACACGCTCAAACGAATCAGTGAAAAGAACGGTGAATGAGAGAATGTCCCTTGTCCGTTGTCAGTAGTCCGTTGCATCTGCCTGATGAGCGAGTTGCTAAAGACGGTTTTGAACAACTGACAACTGACAACTGACAACTGACAGCTTTTTCTCATCCTTTCTTTTCAAAGTCTTTCGGATCGAACTTGTAGAAGAACCAATCGAGCAGGGGACGGTGGCCGAGCGCGCTGTACCAGCCGTACTTCTGCATCTCGCCGTAGGCCTGTTCCTTCGTCCACCCGCAGTCGGTCACGCGATAGACGCCGACGAGCATCCCTGTGCGATGCCTGCCGCCGCGACAGTGTGTGAAGAGCGCGCCCTGTGTCTCGGAGGTGCGTATGTAGTCGAGCCACTCGCGGACGCGCTCGCCGTCGGGCGCGTCCCGGTCGGAGAAAGCGATGTGCCGCCACTCTTTGATGCCTGCGGCGAGCGCGCGTTCACGGTCGGCGCGAACCTCGTGCTCGATGATGCTGCACACGCGCAGGACTCCGACCTTGTCGATGAGGCCGCGATAGCCTTGCTCGTCGGGCAGCGCGCCCCTGTAGATCATGCGCGTGACCTGCGCGAAATTAGGAATCGGCACGCCGAACGCATTATTCTCCGAACGCGATTTCGCCCACTGGATTAACCACACCGTCTGAAATCTCCTCCCCCTCGTCGTGCGTCTCTTGCGGCGGCGCGACTATGTCCGCGCGTCTTCTCCCGCGCTAAAACTCTTCAACCGGCGAAAGAGGCTTCCGTCGGTTCGTGCGCGGCACCGGCGTCCTCAATCGTTTCGCCCGCGCTCAATTCATACTTGCCCTTGTGCCCGGCGTAAAACTCGTCGAGAAATCTCACCGCCTCCTGAGGGTTGAGCGTGTGCAGTATCTCCATGTTGGCGTTCGCGCGAAATTTTTCCCGCCGGTCGGGGCGTTCGAGGTAGCCTTTGCGGTAGGCGTCTGCGGCGTCGCGCGCGCGCCCGCCCGCCAACTCGCGCGGCGCGAGGAACGCGTTGTTGTACTCCACTTCGAGCAGGGCGTAATCGTGCCGCGCGGCCAACTCCGCGAGGCTCGCGATGCTGTAGCCGAAGAAGTGGTGCGTCATCTGAAAGTCCGGGTCGTACTTGACGACGAACCTGATCGGCGGCGGTATCTTCTCGTTGATCTCCGTGACGACGATGCGCGGGCGAAACTCCGCGAGCAACGCGTCCAGCACCCAGTAGTCGTAGCTGTCTATGTCGAGACTGAGGACGCCGAACTCCCGTTCGATGTTGTAAGCCTTGAGCAGCGCGACGACGTTCAGAGGCGTCACCACGCAGTTCGCGGCAGACACCTGCGGGTAATGCTTATAGGCCGCAGCGAGTTTGCAAACCTTACGGTTGCTCCCCTCGAAACCCACGCCGCGCCACCCTTCGCGAAACAGCGCGTAAGTGTTCGAACCTTTCACGCCGTCGCCCGCCCCGATGTCCACGGCCGTGCGGCTCGTGCCTGCGGGCAGCAACTCCGCGATGTACT
>DASQDV010000910.1:0-14181 GCA_035633995.1 Pyrinomonadaceae bacterium
CGTCAATCGGAGATGCCGGAGATCGTCCACGTCTCGGACGCGATGCGCGAGGCTCTGCGTCTCGTCGAGCGCGTCGCGCCGTCGGACGCCTCCGTCCTCATCACGGGCGAGTCGGGCACGGGCAAGGAATTGATCGCGCACGCCATCCATCGCCTCTCGCAGCGCAAGGACGGCTCGTTTATTGATCTTAACTGCGCCGCGTTTCAGGAGTCGCTTTTGGAATCCGAACTCTTCGGCTACGAGGCGGGCGCGTTCTCCGGCGCGAAGGGGCGCAAACTCGGCCTCTTCGAACTCGCAGACAACGGCACGCTCTTTCTGGACGAAGTGACGGAACTGCCCGCGCCCTTGCAGTCGAAACTTTTGCGCGCGATTGAGACGCAGACCTTCTACCGCGTCGGCGCGGTGCGCAAAGTGCAGGTCAACGTCCGCATCATCGCGGCGACGAACCGCGACATGCCGCAGGCCGTCTCCGACGGGAGCTTTCGCGCCGACCTGCTCTATCGCATCAACGGCTTTCAGATCAACCTCTCGCCCCTGCGCGAACGCCCCGAAGACATCGAACCGCTCGCGCAACACCTTGTACGCCAACTCGGCGGCCTGAACCCGCCGGAGATCACTGCGGAAGCGCTCGCCGCCCTGAGCGAGTACCCCTGGCCGGGAAACGTGCGCCAGTTGCGCAACTGTCTGGAGCGCGCCGTGCTGCTCGCCAACGACGGGCGCATCACGCGTGGCGACCTGCCGCCCGAAATTGCCAACCCCTCTGCGACGGCGGCGACGGCGGCGTTCATGCCCGCCTACGCGGGCGCAACGAGCGCGGGCGCGCCGGTCGAAGGCGGAGGAAACGCCGTCGTGCAGCCGCCGCTCCGTGAAGTCGAACGTCAACAGATCGTCGCCGCGCTCGAACAGACGAACTGGCATCGCGGCAAGACCGCCGAAATTCTCGGCATCTCGCCCTCCACACTCTACAGACGCCTGCGCGATTACAATTTGACGCGGCGCAGTTAGCCCCGAAAAAGTATTCTTCGACAAAGAAGCCGCGAATGGTCGCGGCTTCTTTCGGTTTGCAACTGTGATTCGCTTTAACTGCTGGCGGCTGCGCCCGTGCTGAGCGGGGTCTTTTCGAGCGCGCGCTCGGCGGCTTCGGCCTTTTCGCGTTGGCCTGTGCGGACGTAGAGCGTGATGAGTTGGCGCAGCACTTCGGAGGATGCGGGGTCGAGTTTGCGCGCGGCTTCGTAGTGCTTGATCGCGTCGCGGTCGCGTCCTGCTGCGGAGAGGAGCGCGGCGGTGCGTGTGCGCGCGTAGAATTCGCCGCCCGCGCGCTTGAACTCTTTGAAGACGTTGTCGTACTTGCCGAGCCGACCGTAGACGAGCGCGAGGTTGTTGGCAACCTGTGTGTCGGAGGGCGCGAGGCGGGCTGCGGTCTTGAGGCGCGCGAGCGCCTCCGCATAACGGTCGTCGAGGTAGAACGAGTGGCCGAGATTGTTGATGACGCGCGCGTTCTGCGGGGCGACGGAGAGCGCGCGTTCGTAAAACTCCCGCGCCTGCTGGTGGTGCCCGCGACGGTCGTAGGCGAGGCCGAGCAAATTGTTCGCCTCGACCAGATCGGGGCCGCTGACGGCGGCGACGGACAATTCCGAGATGGCCTCGTTCGTGTAGCCGTTCTCAAGCAGCGCGCGCCCCTGCGAGAGCGGGTCACCCGCGACGCCTTCGATGTAGGGCGTGAAGGGGCGCGGCTCGTAGTCGAAGGACTCGCCCGCTTTTCCGGACGGGCGCGGCGCAGGAGGAGCGACTGTGGACGGAGTTGCGACGGCGGCGTGTGGCGCTGCCGCGACGACCGGCGGCGCGCTTCGTGTTTTCTCGCCCGCGCGCACGGAGCGGGCTGCGTCTTCCGCAACTCTTGCGGGCTGCGACTGCACGCGCTCAGGTTCATTGCGCGCGGCGTTCGTCTGCGTTGCGTTCGTCTGCGTGGCGCTCGTCTGCGTGGCGTTCGTTTGCTTCGTGTTTGTTTGCGCGACGTTAGTTTGCGCGACGTTCGTGGCGTTAGCCTGCGCGACGTTCGCGTTGTTCGCAGCGGTCGAGGTTGTCGTCTGTGTCGCTGCCTGCTTCTGATTCTCCTTCGCTTTCACGCGCGCAGACTTGTCCTGCTTACTGCCGCCGAAAAGTTTGGCGAGGCCGCGAAAGGGCGCGCTGATGATGCGGACGAAAAGATTCGGGCGCTTCTTCACTCCTGCGCCGGGCGCTTCCTGCGCCGTCTCGTCTTCCTCCGTCAATTCAACCCGAACTTCCGTTCGCTCGTTCGACGGCGGCGCGCCCGCGTGAACGTAACGCACGTCTGCGTTAAAGCCCGACGCGCGGAGCGGCGACAGCGAAGAGAAGACAAGCGCGCATGCGCAGGCGAGGTGTGTGACTTTGGAAAAACGCACAGGAGAATCCTTTCAGAACAATATCTCGATGACGACCGGCCGGGCGCGGGTTTTCAGTGCCGTCGCGCGCGAGACGAGTTTACCAGAGAATCCTGGGTGAGTCGCGTTTCCAGGTCAAAGGGAGCGTTGTCCACCGGCGCGCAGGCCGGTGAAATGCGCAGGCGCGGACTTGAATCATCAAGTCCGCGCCTGCGACATGGGGAGAGCAAGAGAGATTAAGGGTGCAAGAGAGAGGTTCGAGACTAAGGGTGCAAGAGAGAGAGTTTTGTCGGTGCGATTGAGCGTTATGCCTGTTGCTGCTGTTGCTGTTGTTTGCGGCGGCGGCGATAGTAGAGTCCGGCCAGACCCGTGCCGAGCAGCGTCATCGTCGCGGGTTCGGGAACTGCCGCCGGAGAAGTGTAAATCTTGAGCGTGATGCCGTTGTTCCAGAAGTGGCAATCGGGGTCGAAGCCGAACGCGACGTTGTTGCCCGTGCTGAGATATTCGAGGAGCGCGGTCAACTGCGTCTGGTTGAAAGTGAAGATGACGTTTTGCGTCGTCGCCACGCCGTTGTTGTCCGAGAACTGGCCGATCACTGTGCCCGTGTTGTTGACGAGCGGGTTGCTGCCGGCGAAGTAATCGCTGATGTCCGTGACGGGCGATTGGTTCGCATTGACATCCTGAATGGAGGTCACGCCGTTGACGGTCGCGGTGCGCGTGCCGCTGGCCGAGGTGAAGGTGTTGGCCGAGTCGAACATCCGCACGAAAAGCGTGTTAGGGTTGGTGTCCCAGTTGGTGATGCTGCTGAAGGTGAGCGTCGCGCCGGTGACGGTGTGACCGGCGGGCAGGCGGTTGGCGAGATTGACGTTATTGATCTGCCACGTGTAGGCGCGGTGATGGTCGAGATCAAACTGGTTGGGGCCGCCCGGATTAGAACCGGCGCTGCCCGCAGCATCAGGCGCGGTCGGCGGCGCGGTGGCTAAGACGATGGTGTCTGCGAAAGCCGAGCCGGGCAGACTGAAAACGACGAGCGCGGCCAGACCGAAGAACAGCTTTTTCACGACGGGTTGAACCTCCTGCGGCAACAATGTAACTGGTTTCGATGGACAGACTACGACGCAGCCCACAAATAATTTGGTTGGGGTTTTGCGGGCGATTGAGAGACTTGATTGTTTCTCGGTCGCACCTAAACTAAACGCCGACTGGTGTTTGTTTTCCACAAAACCCAATCGGTGAAGGGATTATTTTGGGGGATGGTCGCAGAGGTCGTCGGTACGATTTATCGGTGTGTGCTTTCGTCGAAGGCGTGGCGATATTTTTCAGGGATGCGGACGGCGCGGCGCGTGTCCAGATTCATCGCGACGTGAATTTGCACGGCGTGCGCGCACAACGTCGCGTCGCTCGCGCGGCGCGCGTTATAGACGAAGGTGGCGGAACTGTTGCCGACCTGCGAGACGAAAATTTCCACGTCCACCGCGTCGCCGTAGACGAGCGGCACGAAAAACTGCGTCTCTGTCTTGACGGTGGGAAAGCCGATGCGCTCGTCGGCCAACAGCTTTTGATAACTGATGCCGCAACGCGCGGCGAAGAATTCTTCGAGGGCGATGTGAAAGTAATGAAAGATGTTCGGATAGTAGACCAGCCCCGCCGGGTCTGTGTCGCCGAAGCGCACGGTGATGCGTGTGTTGAAGGGCATAGGGAAAGTGATAGGTGACGGGCGACAAGTTAAAGCAGAGAGCTTTTGCCGCGCCGAACGTTAACGGATGCGGCGGATGTCCGTTTGAAAACGGGGAATGATTTCATAGTGATCGTTGTACTGACCGCCGAAGCCGGTCACGGCGACGCGCTGGCCGGGCTGCAAGCCGCTCACATCAATGCCCGTCGAAGTGTAGACGAAAGCTTGAACTTCACCGGAACCGTCGTTGATGAAGAGGCGGTAGCCATATGGCAGGTCGTTGCCGACGGGTTTCGTGATCGTGCCCGTGATTCGCGCGAGACGCCCCTCGGTCGCTTCGCCGACTTGCCCGGTCGCGACAGGCTGTTCTCGAATCTTCGCCCCGCGCCCGCGCACCTGCACATCGCTCGCGCCTGCGGGCACAAGCGTAAGCAACCCGGAGCTATCTTTGAGTTGGCCGGTTACGCGCACCTGTCGGCGCAGTCCGAGGCCGAGATTCTGTGCGGTGCTGACGTAGATGCCGCCGCTTTTGTCTTGAATGGCGAAGCCCTCGTCGGAAGTGCCAGATTTGAAAGCGCCGGAAGGAGCGGTGACGGAGCCTTCAATAGTGACCGTTGCGCCCGGCACGAGCGCGCGAGCCTCCGCGATGGAGATGACTCTGCGCGCAACGTTTGCGGCGCGACTCGCGTTCGGCGCAATAGCGGCGACCATGATCAAGACGGAGAGGCTGACCGCGAGCGCGCCAGCAGCAGCAACAACGAAAGGGGTCAAACAGTTTCGCAGTTTGAACATTGAACCCTACACGTCCTTGAGTTTCTTGCGATCAATCTTGCCGCGATCATTTTTCGGGAGCGACGCGACGAACTCGATCCAGCGCGGGTACTTGTAGAGCGCAAGGTGCGTCTTGACGAACTCCTTGAGCGCCTCGGCCAACTCGTCCGACGGCGCAAAGTTTTCGCGCGGCACGATGAAGGCTTTCGGCTTGACGAGGCGGTCGCCCGCGTCGTGGCCGACGACGGCGCATTCGAGCACGGCCTCGTGTTGCAAGAGGCAACCCTCGATCTCGACGGGCGCGACGTAGACGCCGGACACTTTCAGCATGTCGTCCGTGCGCCCGTGATACCAGTAGTAGCCCGCTTCGTCCACGTGAAATTGATCGCCCGTCGTGCAGGCGTCGCCCGCGAAAGTCTCCTTCGATTTCTCGTGCGCCTGCCAGTAGCATAGGGCGGCTGAATCGCCGCGTATACGCAGCGTGCCCATCTCGCCGGTCGCCACTTCACGACCCTCCGCGTCGATCACCTGCGCCTCGTAGCCCTCGACGATGCGCCCCAGACTTCCGGGCTTCACGTCGCCGGGGCGATTCGTGATGTAGATGTGGAACATCTCCGCCGAGCCGATGCCGTCCAGAATCTCCACGCCGAAAGTTTTCATCCAGCGCTCGTACAACTCGACGGGCAGAGCCTCGCCCGCCGAGAGGCAGAAGCGCAAACTCGACAAGTCGCGTTCGGTCGCGCCTTCAAGGTTGAGCATCCCGTTGATCATCGTCGGCACGCTCGTCAGGACGGTCGGGCGAAAGCGTTCGATCACTTCAAACAATTTTTCGGGCGTCGAACGCTCCGCAAAGAGCGCGGTCGCGCCGCCGACGGCGAACGGGAACAACAAATTCGTCCCCGTCGCGTAACCGAAGAACAGTTTCGGCACGGAGACGGTTAAATCGTTTTCGTTGATGCCGAGCACGCGCTTCGCATAACACTCGGTATTAAACGGCAGATCGTGATGTAGGTGCACCGCGCCCTTCGGATGGCCGGTCGAACCGGAAGTGAACAGCCAGATCGCGATGTCGTCCCTGTGTGTGTCGGCGGGCGTGAGTTCGTCGGGCATCGCCGCCATCACTTCGGCGAACGACTCAAACTCGCCGCGCGCAGTAGATTCACCGTGCCCGACGACGAGAACCTTGCGCAAATGTTTCGCCCCGCGCGCTCCTTCGGCGAAAGTTTCCACGAGCGATTCGTGTATGACGGCCACGCGCGCGCGCGTGTATTCGAGGTAATACCTGTAATCGGCGGCGGGCAAAAGCGGGTTGACCATCGTGATAACCGCACCCGCGCGGCTCGCGCCGAACCAGACCCACGCGAACTCAGGACAGTCGGGCAACACGATGAGCACGCGGTCTTCCACACGCACGCCGCATTCGCCGACGAGCGCGTTGCCCGCGCGGTTCGACATGCGCACCGCATCGCCGTAAGTGTATCGCTCGTCCTCGAAATAGAGGCAGACCTTGCCTTCGCGCCCTGCCTCCACGTTGTGATAGAGGAAGTAGTCGGCCATGTTAAAGCGTTCGGGAAATTCGATGTTCATAGCCATAACTCTTTAGTCAAAGGTTCGGATGATCAAACGTCGAATGAGCAAACGTAGCCCGCGCGGTCTTGCATAACGCGACTCAAGAGTTTTCTTTCGTCGCGCGCAGCGAAAAGATGTGCGGCGGCTCGACCTGCCAGCCGGTGAGTCGCGTCAATCCCGGCTCGAACTTTTCCGTCATGCAGGAGCCAGAGTGCTGGTAGGGAAACTCGCGCAGGAACTCAAGGCGCAGTCCTGCGCGTATGACGGCGTTGACCACGTCGGCCAGGCTGTGCGACCAGTTGTACTCGGTGTGCGAGAAGCCGGGCGCGTTCGGCGCGGCGTAAGAGCCTGTCGAGTGCAGCTTGATCGGGTCGGGCGTGTGAAAATAGGGATACTCGAAGGTGTGGCCGTCGTCGCCGAGCATGAAGATGAACGGGTGAAATTCGGCGATGTAGAAGAAGCCGCCGGGCTTGAGAAAATGCGAGACGACTTCCGCCCAGGGGTCGAGTTTCGGCAACCACGAGAGCACGCCGTAAGAGGTATAGACGATGTCGAACTGGCCTTCGAGGGTGGCGGGCAGATCGTAGACGTTCGAGCAGACGAACTCTGCGGGGATACTTAACTCTGCGGCGAGCGAGCGGGCGAGCGCGATGGCTTCGTCCGAAAAGTCCGCGCCCGCCACACGCGCGCCGAGACGCGCCCACGAGAGCGTGTCCATACCGAAGTGGCATTGAAGGTGGAGGAGCGATTTGCCCGCCACGTCGCCGACCTCCGCGAGTTCGAGCGGTTCGAGCGAAGACTTGCCCGCCTTGAAAGATTCGATGTCGTAGAAGCGCGAAGGCTTGTGCAGACGCGTCCAGCCGTTCCAGAGCGAGCGGTTGTTCTCCAGAAATTCGTTCATGGTCAATGGTGTCCGGCAAAGGGGCAGCCCGACGAGCCGTGCTTCGTGTCGAGATAGGTGCGCGCCTCCCAGAGTTCGGGGAAGAAGCGTTGGTCGAGCGTGGTGCGGAGGTACCCGACGCCTTCCGAGCCGCCCGTGCCGCGCTTCGTGCCGACCATGCGCTCGACCATCTTGACGTGGTGCGAACGCCACAGCGAGAAATACTCGTCGTGCTCGATGAGCGCTTCGGAGAGCCGGAACTCTTCGTTGCGCGTCTCGAAATGCGTGATCACTTCGAGGACGGCGCGCGTGCGCAAGTTATAGCGGCGCGTGCGCTCATCCTGCGGGAGCGCGCCGTCGTCATCGGGCGCGTCGAGGCCGCGTCGGCGAAGATAGGAGTAGAAAGCGTCTGCAAGGGTCGGCGCACTAAAGCGCGCGACGAGGCGCGCGTGCGCGAATTCGTCTTCACGGAAATTGTCGAGCGTGCCCTGATCTTTGAGGCCGGAGGCAAATTCGATTTCGCGAAACTGCATAGACTGGAAGCCGCTCGCGGGGTTGAGTTCGTCGCGGAAGCCGAGAAAATTGATCGGCGTCATCGTCTCAAGCAGGTGAATCTGGTTGACGAGAATCTTCTCGATCTCGACGACGCGGGCGAGCGCGCGCGTGGCGACGAACGCGCGATCCTCGTTCAACAGGGCGACGCTGGCGTCAATCTCGTGGAGTATCTGCTTGAACCAGAGTTCGTAAGTTTGATGGATGGTGATGAACAGAAGTTCGTCGTGGTGCGCCGGGTCGGAGAGACAATCCTGCAACGCGATCAAGTCCGCGACGCGCAAATATTTGTTGTATGAGAGCGGCGCATTTTCGCCGTAGTTCTTTGACATAAGAAGACAGTGACAAGTGACAGGTGACAAGTGACAGGATGAAGACAAGTTTAAAGACAAGTTTTCCGATTTAACTTACCACTTGTCGCTCGTCACCTGTCACTGCGGTTAATATGCTGCGCCGACGGCTTCGTGCGCTTCGTAGGCGCGTGTGTCTATGATGCGTCGCATCTCGCGGACGACGATGTCGAGTTCTTCATCCTTCGTGTAGAAGTGGGGCGAGATGCGGATGCCTGCGCCGGGGCGGTAGTCCACGATGATCTCGCGGCGGACGAGTTCGCGCGTGACGGCGGGGGCATGCTCGGCGTTGACGGTAACTGTGCCGCCGCGCCGGTTCGGGTCGCGCGGGCTGGTGACCTGAAAGCCTGCGGCTTCGGCGATCTCGATGAGTTTTGAAGTCTGCCGCGTGCTCTTGGCGCGAATACGCTCGACGCCGATTTCGTTGATGACGGCGTAGCCGGCGCGCGCCGCGTAGAGCGCGGGAATGGCGGGCGAGCCGTGCAGGAAGCGCGCGATGCCGGGCGCATAGGCGATGGGCGCGGGCGTGAAAGCGAACGGCTGTTCGTGCGCCATCCAGCCGGTGACTTTGGGTTGGAGTTCGGCGTGCAGGCGCGGGTGCACGTAGAGATAGCCCGCGCCGGGGCCGCCGCAGAGCCACTTGACGGAGCCGCCCGTGCAGAAGTCCACGTCGAGTTCGGTGACGGAGAAGGGAACTGTGCCCGCCGATTGATAAGTGTCGAGGACTACGAGCGCGCCGACTTCGTGCGCGCGTTCGGTGATGGCGCGCGCGTCTTGCAGGAAGGCGCTCTTGAAGAGGACGTGCGAGATGGGGACAAGCAGCGTCTCCTCGTCAATCGCTTCGAGCATGCGTTCGAGCGAGACGGTCATGCCGTCGTCGGTCGGCACGCGTTCGACGCGGAAGCGACCGGAGCGCGCGTGCGCTTCGTAGGCGTACATGACCGAAGGGAATTCGAGATCGGAATAGACGATCTTGTTGCGGCGCGCTTCAGGCTCGAAACAGGAAAGTATTAGCGACTGGCACACGGAGACGTTCTGGTGCATGACGACCGACGCGGGCGGTGCGCCGATGATGCGCGCCACCTCGTCGCCGAGCGCGAGCGGCATCTCCCACCAACCCTCACCCCACGCGCGCACGCCGCGCGTCGCCCACATCTCGGCGTACTCTTGAAGGTTGTCGAAAGTCGCGCGGGGCATCGCGCCGAGGCTGTGCGAGATCAGGTAAGTCGTCTTATCCAGAATCGGAAATTCAGCGCGCCATTTGAGTAGCTCGTCGGTCAAACGTTTGATTCCTCCTGCATGCGCATAATGATATGCGGCGGGAGCATTGAACGTCTAGCGAGCGGCAGGCACTGAGAGCTTATTTCAAAACTTCGAATAACTACTCAACGCTTTGCGCCTTCGGATTTCCTCCTTTGCGCCTCCAGCGTGAAATGCCTTTTCTCGCTGGAGGCGCAAAGCTAAAACCGAAGGCGCAAAGGAATAGGAAAAGTGTTTTTGTAGCGCACTGTGTGTTCGGGTTAGCTCTTTAAGATGAACGTCTCGGCGTCGAGGGCGGCTGGCTCATCGGGCGAGACGAGCGGCGGGCACCGGCGAAGCGCCGGGATCAATTCCTGTTGCATCGCGGCGGCGGAGGGGTAACGCGCCGACGGGTCTTTGGCGAGCGATTTTTGCAGCACCGCGTCGAGTTCGCGCGCGGCGGGCGACGCGCCTTCGAGGTGATAGGGCGCGTTGAGGATGTTGGTCAGCAGTTCGTGGTAGGTCGTGCCGGTGAAGGGGCGGCGACCCGTGACGGCTTCGACGACCATCACGCCGATGGAGAAGAGATCGCTGCGCTCGTCAACGGCAGCGCCCGTGAGTTGTTCGGGCGACATGTAGCCGAACGTGCCCATGATTGCGCCGGGCGTGGTGACGGGCGCGGCGGCGGTGGGGCTGTGCGAATCTGTGGGGAGCGCCTGCGTGAGTTTGGCGAGGCCGAAGTCGAGCAGGTGGACGCGCGCTTGCCCGGTCTCGTAGGTCGAGAGCAGGACGTTTTCCGGTTTGAGGTCGCGGTGGACGACCCCGGCGGCGTGCGCCGATTTGAGGCCGTCGAGAATTTGATCGAAGAGACTAGCGGCATCGGCGGGCGCGAGTTGCCGTTCGCGTTTGAGCACTGCGCCGAGCGTCTCGCCCGCGAGAAGTTCCATGACGAGATACGCGCCCTCGGTCGAGAGCAAACCGAAGTCGTGGACGGTGACGATGTTCGGGTGATGAAGCCGTGCGCTGGCCTGCGCCTCGCGCTCGAAGCGGCGCAGCGCATCGCTGTTGCCGAACATGCTGCCCGTCAGAATCTTGACGGCGACTTTGCGATGCAGGCGCAGGTCGGTCGCTTCATAAACCGCGCCCATGCCGCCCTTGCCGATGAGGCGTTCGAGCCGGTAACGCGTCTCAATCGTGCGCTCGACGGGCAGAGAGAGCGTGAGTTCCGTCCCGTCCTCAGTGCAGACCAGCGCCTTCATGTCGAAGCACGCGCCGCACCGCGGGCACTCCTTCAAGACGTTCATGTCCTGCCCGGCGACGCGCGCGAGCACTTCATGTTTGATCTTGCGATCACGGTCAACGCGGTTCTTCAAACGCACGTTTTCATAGACGATGGCGATCTGCCCGGCGAGCCTTTCGAGCAGTTCGCGATCATTCGTCGTGTAGGGCACTTCGGATTTTTTCTCGCCGAGCAGGAGCAGCCCCGCGAGCCGCGCGTCCGTGCCCGTCAGGGGCACGATGAGGCGCGTGCCGAGGCTGGCGAGCCAGGTTTTTTCGCTCTGCGGCAGGTTGTTCTTTTGCGGAAAGGGAAACTCCTGCGCGCTCCCCTGATCTTCCATGAAGCGCAGCAGGCGAAACTCTTCGGGTATCTTCAACTCCTGCGGCGGCGCGCCGCCCGACGTGTAAGTCAAAGAGAGATCGCGCGTGCCCTCTTCGCGGTAGAAGAGGAAAGCCTGTTCGGGGTGGAGCGCGGCGGTCACGCGTTCGGTAACGCGGCGCGACATCTCCGGGATCGAGTCGAGCTTCTTCACGTCGTCGGTCAACTCGCGCAGGATTTTCTCCTGGTTGTAAGTCTCCCGGAAGAACTTGCGATCCACCCATTCGCCGAGCCTGCGGCGGAAGACGAGCGAGAGCGCGGCGGCGAGGACGACGAGCAGGTAAAAGAAGATCGAGTTGCGGAACAGGATTTCGGAGGGCGTGCGGTGGTCAAAGATGATCGAGTAGGCGAGCGCGGCGACGGGCAGCGCGATGATCAGGCGCAGCGCGTTCTTCGCCAGCAGGTATTGCAGGCCGCGCCGGATGATCAGTTTGACGGGAATCACCTGATGGCGCACGATGGCATAGGCAAACGAGATCGGCATCGCGAGCATCAGCAGGTTGACGATCACCCATCCCGCATACGGAACCCAACCCTCGCGCGCGCGCGGCACCAGGCCGAGGATGAACAGCCACGTGATGAACGGCACGAAAGCGACGAGGCTGCCGACGACGACGAGGCGCAACTTGCGCTTCGACACCTGACCGGCGCGACGGTAACTGAGCACGAGCGTTAAGAGCGCCAGAAGAATTGTGCCGGGCAGGAAGACTGCGCCCATGATTCCGATCCACGGGTGGCGCAGCATGAAAGCTATCGACTCTTCGGGCGCGACCGCCCAGAGGATCAACGAATAAACGAGAGGCGGGGCGAGCAGGAGCAGCACCGGCAGGTAGAGATATCGTTCCAGACGCGGCCAGCGTTTGAGGATGGGCGACGGTTCGGGGAAGATGAGGAACAGGTGGAGCAAAAAGGTCGGCGCGAACAACTTGGTCGTCTGCCCGAACACGATCAGGGCGCGATACCACCACGCCGTCCCCTCGAACGGCTGCGGGAGCGAAAAGGCGGAGGCCATCAGCACCAGCCAGAGCGAAAGCAGCAAAGCCTGTTTGTCATCGGGCTTGACGGCGAAGACGGCGATGCCGATGAACAGAAAGACGGCGGAACTGAGCAGCGTGGCGAAAATGCCCGACGTGAAGACCCATTTCAATAAAGGAAAGCGGTTTCGGCGCAACGTGATGTCGCGCAGCGCGCCCTCGCGCCGGATGGTCAGCATGTAAGCGTCGTCGGGGTTGAGGCGGCGAAAGAGGTTCTCCATCCGGTAGTCGGAGCGTTCGACGTTCTGCCCGTTGATGGCGATGATTTCGTCGCCCACCTGCAAGTCCGAGGCGGGGCCGTTCGCATCCACCCGGACGACCAGTTCCGGGCCGCCGGGCGCGCTCGGCGCTGCGTTCCAGCCGCGCTCGACCACCATGTGTTGGATGGCGACCCAGGCGCTGTAGCTCGCCGGGGTGTAAGCTGCCACCAGAGCGAAGAAGATTCCGACGAGGATGGTGCGTGTCTTCATGTGCGTTCGGCCTTGACCGCGAAACGGCGGTCACTATCTCAGTCGCTGTCGAAGATTATTGGCCGGCGTCAAGTCAGCATGATCTGCAAGAGGGAACGGCACGCGGGTGATAAAAGTTTGGCCGAAGGAAAGCGGCGCGTTCGAACGCGCCGCCACGAGTTTACGTCCGCCGCGCGGCGCATCTTAGCAAACTTCCCGCGCTCGCGTAAGTTGTTTCGCGTCGCGCCCGCAGCCCTTAAGGCGCAGGCGCGACGAGCGGCGCGTGTTTACGCCGCCGCGCCGGGAACTGTTACACTGCCCGCCTGAGACGCGACATGACCTGGCATCCCGCAAACCCCATCCGCCACACGATCCCCGACGCGCACTGGCCGACACGCGAAGAGGCGGCGCAGTCGCTCCTCTTTCAACCGATACGGATGGGTTCGCTCACGCTCGAACAGCGCACGTGGGTTCCGGCGATGGTTCCCTGGCGCGCGACCGAAGATGGTTTCGTGACGCGCGATGTGCTCGACTGGTACGGGCGTTTCGCAGCGGGGCGACCGGGCGCAATCGTCGTCGAGGCGACGGGCGTGCGCGACATACCGAGCGGGCCGCTCCTGCGCATCGGCCACGACCGCTTCCTGCCGGGACTCCGCGAACTCGTCGAAACAGTCCGCCGCGCGAGCGACGGCCACACGCGCTTGCTCATACAGATCATAGATTTCCTCTCCGTCAAGCGCCGCCCCGAAAAGTCGAAATACTTCGCGCGCTTTTTGCAGTTGGAAGAACGCCACGCACAGGCGCTCGCGGAAGCGACCGGAAACGAGAGCTGGCTCGCGGCGGAAGAGTCGGCCTTGCGCGCCTTCCTCACGGACGCGCCCGAAGAGTTGCTGGAGAAAGTTTTGGACGAGCGCGAACTGGAATCTCTGCGGAAGGGCTACCGCGAGCGCGTGACCGACACGCAGCTTGCGCACGTCGAAGAGTTGCCGCGCGTGCTGCCCGGCATCTTCGCCGACGCCGCACGCCGCGCGCGCGAGGCCGGGTTCGACGGCGTCGAACTTCACTACGCGCACGCCTACACGATGGCCTCTTTCCTCTCCGCGCTCAACACGCGCGCGGACGGCTACGGCGGTTCGCGCGCCAACCGCGTGCGCCTGCCTCTGGAAGTCTACGCGGCGGTGCGCGAGCGCGTGGGGACAGATTACGTGGTCGGCGTGCGCTTTCTCAGCGACGAAGCGATCGCGGGCGGGAGCCGGCTTGAAGACGCGATCTATTTCGGGCGCGAGTTCGCGCGCGCGGATTTCGATTTCCTCTCGCTCTCGAAGGGCGGGAAGTTCGAGGATGCGGCGCAACCGAAGGTCGGCCACGCCGTCTACCCGTACACGGGCGAGAGCGGCTACGAGTGCATGCCGACAGTTCGTTCGGACGAGCGCGGCCCCTTCGGTCGCAACGTCTCGCTCGCCGCCGCCGTCCGGCGCGGGCTACACGACGAGGGATTACACACGCCCGTCGTCGCCGCCGGCGGCATCTGCACTTTCGATCAGGCCGAAGCGATCTTGCAGCGCGGCGAAGCAGACATCGTCGGAGCCGCACGCCAGACGCT
>DASQDV010000911.1:0-3288 GCA_035633995.1 Pyrinomonadaceae bacterium
CGCTCTCCAAGCTCATCCTGCGCTTTCACGATCCGGTCTCCGGCGTGATTCTCTGGGACGGCACCGATTTGCGAGACGCCACGCTCAAGAGCCTGCGCCGGCACATCGGCCTCGTCACGCAGGAAACGGTTCTGTTTAACGACACGGTGCGCTACAACATCTCTTACAGCCGTCCCGATGCGACGGACGCCGAGATTGAGGACGCGGCGCGCGTCGCATACGCCGACGACGTCATCAAGGAGTTACCGCAGGGCTACGACACAATCGTCGGCGAGCGCGGCATCTTTCTTTCGGGCGGGCAGCGGCAGCGTCTCGCCATCGCGCGCGCCGTCCTTGCGGATGCGTCGGTGCTCGTGCTCGACGAAGCCACTTCCGCGCTCGACGCGGAATCCGAGCGGCTCGTGCAAAAGGCGCTCGCCAATTTAACGCGCAATCGCACCACGCTCGTCATCGCGCACCGCCTCTCAACCATCCGCCGCGCCGACACAATCGTCGTCATGGAGCGCGGGCGCGTCATCGAAATGGGCAAGCACGAAGAACTGTTGAGGCAGAGCGGGACTTACAAAAAACTCTACGAACTGCAATTCGCCGACGAAGAGGAGGAAGTTGTAGTTAGTCCGTAGCCAGTCGTCCGTGGTCAGTTGTTCAAGACAATCTTTAGTCAACTTACTTCGTTCGCGCGCAAACAACTGACAACGGGCTACGGACAACTGACATTCTAATTATGAAATCTATGACCGGCTTCGGGCGCGGGTCGGCGGCGGGCGAAAATTTCAACGTCTCCGTCGATCTCAAAACCGTCAACAATCGCTTTCTGGACGTACACCTGCGCGCGGGCGCGGAACTGTCGAGCCTCGAAACCGTCATCCGCCGTCGCATCAGCGAACAACTCTCGCGCGGGCGCGTGGACGCAACCATCGTCATTGATCGCACGAGCGAGGTGGCCTACGAGATGAACCGCCCGCTCATCGCGGGCTTCATACAGGCGATGCGCTCCGTGCAGGAGGAGTTTTCGCTCGTGGGCGAGCCGGACATCAACGTGCTGGCACGCCTGCCGAACGCTTTGCAGCCCATACGCGACGGCAACCTGACGGATGCGATGAAGGAAGGAATCGAGCGCGCCGTCGGCGAGGCGCTCGCCGAGTTGAATCAGATGCGCGGCGTCGAGGGCGAAGCGCTGGCCGCAGAGATGCACGCGCGGCTCGACGAGATCGAGCGGCAAGTGCCCGTCATCGAAGCCGTCGCCGCCGACCTCGTCGAAACTTATCGCGCGCGTCTGCAGCGTCGCATCAGCGAACTGCTCGCGCGCGACGGCCTCGAAATCCTCGAACTCGATCAGGGCAGGCTCGCGCAGGAGGTCGCTTATCTCGCCGACCGCAGCGACATCAGCGAAGAACTGGCGCGGCTACGCAGCCACGTCAAACAATTTCGCGAGATTATCGACAGCGAGGGCGACACGGGCAAGCGCCTTGATTTTCTCTTGCAGGAATTCAACCGCGAGGCCAACACGGTGCTCTCGAAATCAACCGATATGACGATCAAAGAGGCCGCGCTCGCCATCAAAGCGGAAGTGGAAAAATTGCGCGAACAGGTGCAGAACGTTGAGTGAGAGCTTGAATAAAGAGACGGTCGAATCGCCCGCCGCCGCCGCCGTAGCAACGGAGCGCGGCATCCTCTTCGTCATCAGTTCGCCTTCGGGCGGCGGCAAGGGCACGCTGATTCGGCGCATCCTGACGCACATGCCGCGCCTCGGCTATTCCGTGTCGTGGACGACGCGCGCGCCCCGGCAGGGCGAGACGAGCGGGCGCGATTACCATTTCGTCACGCCGGAAGAGTTTGCAGCGGCGCGCGAACGCGGCGAGTTTCTCGAATGGGCTGTCGTGCACGGCAATTTTTACGGCACGTCGCTCAAGGTGGTCGAGCGCGAATTGGCCGCCGGTCGCGACATCGTTCTGGAGATAGATGTGCAGGGCGCGACAACGGTGCGTCGTGCCGGAGTCGAAGCCGTGAGCATCTTCATCCTGCCGCCTTCGTTCGAGATTTTGCGCCGTCGCCTGACGGGGCGGCAGTCGGAAAACTCGGAGGCGCTCGCCTTGCGCTTGCGAAATTCGCGCGGCGAGGTGGAGCATTACCGCGAGTTCGATTACCTCGTGCTGAACGACGATGTCGAGCGCGCCGCGACGCAACTGGCCGCAATCGTGTATGCTGAGAGGGCGCGTCGCGTGCGCCAGGAGCGCCTCGCCGAGCGCGTCCTCGAAACTTTTCCGTAAACGCCGGAATTGCGCGGCCTCTAGTTGGAATGAAATAATCTTTTACTTATCAGGAGAGTTGACCTGTCCGGTCGAAATGGAAACGAATATGGCTAAATCAACGCAGTCGAGCAAAGAAGAGCCCAACGAAGCAGTAACGGAACGGAGACAGCCCGAATTGGATTCCAAGTATCGCATGATCATCGTCGCCGCGCAGCGCAGCAAGCAGTTACAACGCGGCGCACGCCCCCGCATCGAAATGGACGCGCAGCAGCACAAGCACACGCGCGTTGCCCTGATGGAAGTCGAACAGGGGAAGATCGACTTCACGATCAAGGAAGATGACGTTGAAGCGTAAATCGTAGAAGGAAAGTAAATCGTGAATCGTAAATAGAGAAAACGAGTTCTTTCTATTCACGATTCACGATTTACGGCTTTTCTTCGCTTCACGATTCACGATTCACGTTCCCCAATTTCCTCACATGTTCTTGTAATCAGGCCCGCCGCCGCCTTCGGGCGTCACCCAGTTGATGATCTGATAAGGGTCCATGATGTCGCAGGTCTTGCAGTGGACGCAGTTCGAGAAGTTGATCTGGAGCCGCCGCTTGCCCGCCTGCGCCGGGTCTTCGACCATCTCGTAGACCGCCGCCGGGCAGAAACGCTGGCAGGGGTTGCCATACTCTTCGGCGCAACGCTCCGCGCAGATGTTCGTGTCGAGCACGTGCAGGTGCGCGGGTTGATCTTCGTCGTGGCCGACCGCCGCGTGATAAACGTCCGTGAGCTTGTTGAAGGTGAGCTTGCCGTCGAAGCGAAGCCCGTCGTAGCGTTGTTCGAGCGCATCGCCCTTGTAGCCGTAGGCGGAAAGTTTTTTGAGCGCGACGTGACCCGGCTCCGTGCCCGTGCGATCAAACAACCCCCACGAACGACCGCCCGTGAGAAACTGCAAACCCGCGTTGGCGATGCCCATCCAGCGCCCCTTGCGAAAGCCCGCATGAAAATTCCTCACCTTGCGCAGCTCCGGCATAATCCAGCTTTCCTG
>DASQDV010000912.1:0-3193 GCA_035633995.1 Pyrinomonadaceae bacterium
CGCTTGAAGTTCAACATCAAGATGGGTCGCCCCGAACGCGACCGCATCGCCGACCCGCTGCTTTCGGCCAGCGACTTCGTGCAGGTCATCTCGTATCTCCTGAAGATGCGGCGCAATCCGGCGGAGTTCATCGCCGACGACATCGATCATCTCGGCAACCGCCGCGTCCGCGCCGTCGGCGAACTGCTTGAAAACCAGTTCCGCATCGGTCTCGTGCGCATGGAGCGCGCCATCAAAGAGAAGATGTCGATCCAGCAGGAGATGCAGACGACGATGCCGCGCGATCTGATCAACGCGAAGCCGGTGACGGCTGCCGTGCGCGAATTCTTCGGCTCGTCGCAACTCTCGCAGTTCATGGATCAGACGAACCCGCTCTCGGAGATCACGCACAAGCGTCGTCTCTCCGCGCTCGGACCGGGCGGACTCTCGCGCGAACGTGCGGGCTTCGAGGTGCGCGACGTGCACCCGACGCACTACGGGCGCATCTGCCCGATTGAGACGCCTGAGGGGCCGAACATCGGTCTCATCTCGTCGCTCTCCTGCTTCGCGCGTATCAACGAGTTCGGCTTCATCGAGTCGCCTTACCGCAAGGTCGAGAACGGCCGCGTGGTGGAGTACGTGCGCGTTATCAACGGCGGCGACACGAAGTACAAGCCGGGCGACCACATCCTGCACGAGGACGTGGAGAAGGCGAACAAGCGCATCGGGGCGGACGGGAAGAAGGCGGACTTCGAGCCGTACCCGTTCTACCTGACGGCGTGGGAAGAGGACAAGTACGTCGTCGGGCAGGCCAACATCGAACTCGACGCCGACGGCAACATCATCAACGAGCGCACTGCCGCGCGCAAAGCGGGCGAGTTCATTCTCGCCATGCGCGACGACATCGTCTACGTTGACGTTTCGCCGAAACAACTCGTCTCCGTCGCCGCCTCGCTCATCCCGTTCCTTGAGAACGACGACGCGAACCGCGCGCTGATGGGATCGAACATGCAACGCCAATCGGTGCCCCTGCTGCGCGCCGAAGCGCCTTACATCGGCACGGGTATGGAACGCGTGACGGCGAGGGATTCGGGCGCGGTCGTCGCCGCGCGGCGCGACGGCGTGGTGGATTACGTCGATTCCGAGCGCATCATCGTCAAAGCCGATCACAACGTTGACGGCACGATCTCGCGCGAGGTGACGGCGGACATCTACACCTTGACGAAGTTCAAACGCTCGAACCAGAACACCTGCATCAATCAACGCCCCATCGTCAACATCGGCGAGCGCGTTGAAAAGGGTCAGGTCATCGCCGACGGGCCTTGCACGGACAAGGGCGAACTCGCGCTCGGGCGCAACGTGCTCGTCGCCTTCATGCCCTGGCGCGGCTACAACTTCGAGGACGCCATTCTCGTCTCCGAGCGTCTCGTCAAAGACGACTACTACACTTCGATCCACATCGAAGAGTTGGAGATCGAGGCGCGCGACACGAAACTCGGCCCCGAAGAGATCACGCGCGACATCCCGAACGTCGGCGAGAACATGCTGCGCGACCTCGACGACTCAGGCATCATACGCATCGGCGCACAGGTCAAGCCCGGCTCGATCCTCGTCGGCAAAGTGACGCCGAAGGGCGAGACGCAGTTGACGGCGGAAGAAAAACTCCTGCGCGCCATCTTCGGCGAGAAGGCGGGCGACGTGAAAGACGCGAGCCTCCAATGTCCTCCGGGCATTGACGGCACGGTCGTTGACGTACAGGTCTTCACGCGCAAAGGGCAGGAGCGCGACCAGCGTTCGATGGCGATTGAGGAAGAGGAAGAGAACCGCCTGAGGCGCGACCTCGAAGACGAAATACGCATCCTGCGCGAGCAGCGCGACCAGCGCATCTACGAGCTGTTCGAGGGGCGCAAACTCGCCGCCGACCTGTCGGTCGAACGCGAAGTCCGCATCCCGAAGGGCGAGACGATCACGCGCGAGATGCTCGCGGGGCTGGAGCCGAAGGCGCTCCGCAAAGCGCAGTTGACTTCGACGCGTGTTGACGTGGCGGCGGAGGTCAAAGAGTACGAAGATCGCACCGACCGTCAGGTCAAAATCCTGACGGACATCTACGAAGACAAGATTTCGAAGTTGCGTCAGGGCGACGAACTCGCCCCGGGCGTGATCAAGATGGTCAAAGTCTTCATCGCCATGAAGCGCAAGCTTTCGGTCGGCGACAAGATGGCCGGGCGACACGGCAACAAGGGCGTCATCGCGCGCATCCTGCCCGAAGAGGACATGCCGTACCTGCCGGACGGCACGCCTGTTGATATCGTCTTGAACCCGCTCGGTGTGCCTTCGCGCATGAACGTGGGTCAGATTTTGGAGACGCACCTGGGTTGGGCGGCGCGCGTGCTCGGCGTCCACTTCGCGACGCCCGTTTTTGACGGCGCGACCGAACCGGAGATCAAGCAGAAGTTGAAGGAAGCGACGGCCTCCCTGCGCGAGCAGGGGTTGCCGGACATCGTCGGCGATTCGGGCAAGACCGTGCTCTACGACGGTCTCTCGGGCGAAGCGTTCGAGCAGAAAGTGACCATCGGTTACATCTACATGCTCAAACTCTCGCACCTCGTTGACGACAAGATTCACGCACGCTCGATTGGGCCGTACAGCCTGATCACGCAGCAACCTCTGGGCGGCAAGGCGCAATTCGGCGGCCAGCGTTTCGGCGAGATGGAAGTCTGGGCTTTGGAAGCCTACGGCG
Source organism: Pyrinomonadaceae bacterium (assembly GCA_035633995.1). Taxonomy (GTDB): domain Bacteria; phylum Acidobacteriota; class Blastocatellia; order Pyrinomonadales; family Pyrinomonadaceae; genus JAIVJZ01. The sequence goes on from DASQDV010000912.1 coordinate 2,720, forward strand.
CGGCGCACATTCTGCAAGAGTTGCTCACGGCCAAGTCGGACGACGTGGCCGGGCGCTCGAAGATTTACGAGGCCATCGTCAAAGGCGAAGCCGACTTCAACCCGGGCGTGCCCGAATCCTTCAACGTGCTGGTGCGCGAACTGCAATCGCTCTGCCTCGACGTTGAACTCATAGACCGTAACGCCGCGCCCGACGAAGCAGCCGACGGCGCGGGCAAGCCGGTCGTCGCCCTGCTCGGCGGCACGGAAGGATAGTAAAAGTAAGCAGTGAACGCGTGAGCCGCAAGCAGTTTTAGCCTGTCAACGGTTCACGCGTTCACCGCCAATCGCTTTCATAACTGTTGTTTGTTTATCGGCTGACTGCTTACTAGGAGATAAAACGTGTTTCGATTCCAGCAAGAAAAAACGCAACTCGCGCCCGACTTTGAAGCGATTCGCATCTCGCTCGCGTCGCCGGAGAAGATCAGGCAATGGT